>JANMAW010000595.1:0-2254 GCA_031360005.1 Rhizobacter sp. | reverse complement strand
CGCCGCGCCAGTGCCAGCCGCTGCGTCTTGGCCGCCGGCGCCAGCAGCCCGTAGTGGCGAATGCGCTTGAAGCCCGGCGGCAACACATGCTGCAGCAAGCGCCCGATGAACGGTTCTGTCGCAATAGCGATCAGCCGTCGCGCTGGTACCCTGAAGGTCGGATGATGGCAGGGACGAGACGGTGATTGAAGCGCTGCGCAAGGTGATCAAGCGGATGCACCACCCGCTGGAGGTGATGCTGATCTGCGTGCGGTGGTATGCGGCCTACCCTTTGAGCTTTCGTCATATCGAGGAGATGATGGGCGAGCGCGGCGTGCTCGTCGATCACGCGACGGTTCATCGCTGGTCGATCAAGATCCTGCCGGTGCTTGCAGCGGCGTTTCGCCGACGCAAGCGTCCGGTGGGCGCGAGTTGGCGGATGGACGAAACTTACATCAGGGTCGCTGGCCAGTGGAAGTACCTGTACCGGGCCGTCGATCGCGACGGCGATACGATCGACTTTCTGCTTCGTGCCAAGCGAGATCACGCAGCCGCACGATGCTTTTTCGAACAGGCCATCGGTCTGCACGGTGTGCCCGAGAAGATCACCATTGACAAAAGCGGTGCCAACACGGCCGCCATCCAGAGCATTCAAGCCGACTCCGGTGCGCACATCGAGATGCGCCAGTCGAAGTACCTCAACAACATCGTCGAACAAGACCATCGGGCCGTCAAACGCATCGTGCGACCGATGCTCGGCTTCAAATCTTTCCGCTGCGCGCGAGCGCTCATTGCCGGCATCGAGATGATGCACATGATCAGGAAGGGGCAGATGGACTGCCTCGAAGGCCAAGCCTCGTCCGCAGCAGCGAGGTTCTACTCGCTGGCTTTCTGAGCGAAACGGACGACGCGAACATGCTCGGCCCGGCACCGCTATTGCGACAGAACCACGGCATTTGCTTGGGTGATTCAGATGGCCTTCGCCAGGTCGGGTTGCCGGGTCAGCCCGACAGTTCGTTCCACGGCCGCCGCGCAGCGCAGCACGTTGGGTTCATCGAAAGGGCGCCCCGCAATTTGCAGGCCGATGGGCATGCCCTCAGTGTCGAAGCCGCAGGGCACTGAAATGGCAGGCAGCCCGGTCAGGTTGAACGGGTACGTCAAACGCCATGAGGCCGCCAGCACGCTCTCTTCCTTTCCTTCGATGGTGAGCGTCTCGCGCCCTCGCTTCCATGCGGTCAGCGGTTCGGTCGGCGTGACGATCACATCCACCCGTTCGAACAACTTTTGGAATTCCTCGGCCATCAGTGCTCGCACCTGCTCGGCCTTGATGTAGTCCACGGCCGAGACGAGCCTTCCCATCTCCACCAGTGCTCTCACGTCGCGGCCATAGCCCTTCGAGTGACCATCTGCGATCCAGCGGTCGTGGAAGGCACCCGACGAGGCGAGCTCGATGGCATAGATGGCGGCGAGACCGTAAGCCAATATGGGCATCCGGAAGTGCAGAATTTCAGCACCTTGACGGGACAGCTCGGCGATCTGCGCATCGACGCAGCGCTGCACCTGGGTCGCGTTGCGGTCCATGAAGTGGTTGTCGATCACGCCGACCCGCATCCCGCGCATCCCGCGGCCCAACGCGCCGGTGTAATCCGGCACGGGTCGATCCTGGCACGCGGGGTCGCGCGGGTCGTAGCCAGCGAGCACGTTCATCACCAAGGCGGCGTCTTCCACGGTGCGCGTCAGCGGGCCAGGGTGGTCCAGCGACCAACTGTGCGGTACGATGCCGTGCCGACTGACCCGGCCAAAGGTCGGCTTCAGCCCCACCACACCGCAGAAGCTGGCAGGAATGCGGATCGAACCGCCGGTGTCCGAACCCATGCCCATCGGCACGAACCCGGCCGCTACGGCGGCGGCTGAACCGCCGCTGGAGCCGCCCGGGATTCGCTCGATGTCCCAGGGATTGGCGACCGGTGGTGTGATCGTGCCCCACGCAAACTCGTGCGTTCGAGTCTTGCCGATCAGAACGCAGCCGGCCTCCACAAGACGCTGAGCGCAGGCTGAGTTCTCCCGTGCAAAGGTGATGCCCGCAGCCGTGGTGCCGGCCCTCGTCCGCATCTTCGCCGTCAGGTAGTTGTCCTTGAGTGCGACCGGTAGGCCCTCAAGCGGGCGCGGCGGCCCGAGCCGGCGACGCCGACGCCTGCGATCCGAAGCGCGCGCTTGATCCAAGGCGTCGTCGGCCATGAGAACGAAGCTCTGGATGCGCAGGTCATGTTGCGCG
>JANMAW010000640.1:0-2060 GCA_031360005.1 Rhizobacter sp. | reverse complement strand
CAACGTGCTGCCGATCCGCCTGCCCGCGCTGCGCGATCGGCTCGCCGACCTCGAGGCGCTGGTCGAGACGCTGGCCGAAGACATCGCGCGGCGCAGCGGCCTGCCGCACAAGACGTTGTCGGCCGATGCGCTCGACCGGCTCGCCCGGCACCGCTGGCCCGGCAACATCCGCGAGCTGCGCAACGTGCTCGAGCAGGCGACCTTGATGACCGACGACCTGTTGCTGACGGCCACGCACTTCGATGGTGTGCTCGCGCCCGACGCCACCCGCGGAGCGGCCGAAGCTCAGTCGCCCCAGCCGCGTGGCCCGCGCACGGCGCCTGCCGCGGCGCCCGAGGCGCCCACCGCGGCGGTGCCGTTCCAGATCAGGCCGCTGCCGCAGGCGGTGGCCGAACTCGAGCTGCGGCTGATTCGCGAGGCCTTGGTCAGCACCGGCGGCAACAAGCTCGCGGCGTCGCGACTGCTGGGCATTTCGCGCGCCACGTTGTATGAAAAGCTGGCGCTGATCGGGCCGGGGCCTGCGCCCGGCTGCGGCATCACGGAGCTTCCCGGATGAAGTTTCGAGACCTGCGGCGCGCGATGACCGCATTGGCCACTGTCGCGTTCGCCGCGACCGTCGCGGCGCAGACCAGCGCATCGGCAGCGGTCGCGGCGTCGGCGCCTGCAGCGGCGGGCGCTTCGGCACCGGCGGTGCCGCAGCTCGGTCGCGTCGAGGTCACCGGTGCCCGGCCGTCCGACGTGCAGGAGCGACGCACATCGACGGCCGCGAAAATCGTCATCGGCCGCGAAGAGATCGAGCGCTACGGCGACAGCAACCTCGGCGACGTGCTGAAGCGGCTGCCGGGGGTGACGATGCAGGGCCGCCCCGGGCGCGGCGGCAGCATCCGCATGCGCGGGCTGGGCAGCGGCTATACCCAGATCCTGCTCGACGGTCAGCGCATCCCGCCCGGCTTCTCGCTCGATTCGCTCACGCCCGAGCAGGTCGAGCGCATCGAGATCCTGCGCGCACCCACCGCCGAGACCGGCGCGCGCGCGATCGCCGGCACGATCAACATCATCATGCGCGAAGGCTTCACGAAGCACATCAACGACTTGCGCCTGACCGCCGGCATCGAGAACGATCGCGTGCAGCCGAGCGTCGGATGGACTCGCAACGACACGGTCGGCCCTTTCAACTACAACTACTCGCTGACCGCGTTCAGTTCGGACCAAAGCAGCGGCAGCAGCACCACCACGGTCGGCCGGAGCCTCGCCGACCAGGCGATCACACTCGACCAGCGCGACGAAGGCGAGGTGCGCGAGAAGCGCCGCGGCCTGCATGCCACCGGCCGGTTGCAGTGGCGCGGCGAACAGGGCATCGACTCGGTCACGCTGATGCCGCTGCTGATCTACGGCACCGGCACGACGCAACGCAGCGGCACGCTCACGCAGACGGTGGGAGCGACCGCGGCGCCGTACGACACCAGTGCGACCTCCGGCGACGGCAGCTTCACGCTGCTGCGATTGAACGGCCAATGGAACCACCGCCTCGATGAAGGCGGCCGGCTCGAATGGAAGTTCGGTGTCGGCCAGGGCCGCAACGTCAGCGCGAGCCTGCGCAACGAGACGACCGCCGGCACGCCGAGCCGAACGCTCGACGATCGCAGCGCAACGCTCGACCGCAATCTGTTGCTCGGCGGCAAGCTCGTCCAGTTGCTGCCGGGCGACCACAGCCTGGTGGCAGGTGCCGAAGCCGAGGCGAACCACCGCACCGAGCAGCGCGACACGCTGCAGAACGGGCTGCCGCTGCTGGTCGACTTCGGCGACGAGTTGAGCGCCTCGTCGACGCGCGTGGCCGCGTTCGCACAAGACGAATGGAACCTGACGCCGCAGTGGGCCGCGCATGCGGGCCTGCGCTGGGAAGGCATCACGACGCGCGGCAGCGGCGGCGCGGGCGATGGACCGATTGCCGCGAACCGCAGCAGCGTCTGGACCCCGCTGCTGCATGCGGTCTGGAAGCCCGAGCCGGAAAGCCGCGACCAACTGCGTTTCAGCCTGACGCGCAGCTACCGTTCGCCGAC
>JANMAW010000625.1:0-5112 GCA_031360005.1 Rhizobacter sp. | reverse complement strand
TCGGCGCGGTAGTACTCGTCGGGGATCTGGATCAGGATGCCCGCGCCGTCGCCCATCAACTTGTCGGCACCCACAGCGCCGCGGTGGTCGAGGTTCTCGAGGATCTTCAAACCCTGCGTGACGATGCTGTGGGCCTTCTTGCCCTTGATGTGGGCCACGAAGCCGACGCCGCAGGAATCGTGTTCGCGATCCGGAGCGTACAGTCCGAGCCGCGCGGCAGCGCCAATTTCATCGTCCTGAAGGCTAGCGGGCGAACCGTTGACGGAGGGGTGTTGGTGCATGTCGCGCTCCGTTATTTCTGCGAAGCATACTGCAGTGCAGCATGCGACTCAAGCGAAAACGCCTAACTCTGTCCCCGTATGTTGGATGTCAGCCCATGCCGAAATATAAAAGGGGACAGAGTGGGGCGACTTGGAAATCAGATCGCCCGGCGCGGGCGGCCGCGCGGCGGTGGCTGAACCGGGCGATCTGTGGCCCGCCCCAAGGCAGCGACGAACGCCGCCGAACCGAGCGGCCATCCGCCCCGAGCGGCATTTTCCAGTTCGGTTAACTGACGCTCAGGGAGCAATCTCTGGAGTTCCAGTTCATGCCTCGCCTCGCGCTCGAATGGCGTATTGCCCAGCTGCCAGTACGCCACGTGCTCAGTGATCAGCGGGCTCGCCTGATGACCCACGTGATGCGCCGCACTCGACCAGGGCCAGTCCTGCGCCTTCGCGACCAGCGCGACGCGCACCGGTGCTTGCTCGATGAAGCGGATCGCCGCCAGCAAATAGCCCGACGGTTCCAGCACTGTCGATTGGAAACGGCCGGCCCAAAGCGACCCCTTCGTTCCATGGCGCAGGTTGAACGGCGCCACATAGTCTCGCCCGACGCGCTGCATAACGCGCCCGAGCGCGCCGTGCTCAGCCGGCGTGACCAGCAGGCAAACCTGATCGTCCATCAGCGCGTACGCATGCACCGCGACCGCGGATGCCCGCGCCGCATGAAGCAGCGCTCCCAGGTAGAAGTGCCGGTCGGCATCGTCAGCGAACACCGGCTTCGCGCCGTCCCCCCGCTGGATCACCAGGTGCAGATGGCCAGCGACGGCAAGGCGCGGCAGGCGTGCCATGAATCATCTTTCTCCAGGGGCTACGAGGGTTGCGATCGTCGTAGCGGAGCGCGCTGGATGCGACGACGATCGCCGAGGCTTGACAGACGATCGGAACGCGACACCCGTCAGCCACCCACGCCCGGACTGGCGAGGTCGACCACCGAGCCCGTCAGTCGACGGTGCTCCTTGAGGGCGAAACGATCGGTCATTCCAGCGATGTAATCGACCACGGTCTGCAGGCGCGGCAAGCGCTGCGCGTAGTAGGCAGGCAATTCGCCGGGGCGATCGTGATAGGCCCGGAACAGTTCGCCCACGACGGATTTCGCCCCCTCGGTGGTCTGAATGACGCGCGGGTGTCGGTAAAGCGCCTGCCGCAGGAAGATCTTCACGCCGGCCACGCCGGCCGTCATCTCGGTGCCGAACGTGATGCAGGCGGGCCCGCGTCTGGCAGCATCGGCACTGTGAGGGCGATGGATCTCGAGCATCGCGGTCGATGCATCGATGAGGTCGTACACCTGCGCCGACAACATCCGCCGAAGCGTTTCGTAGAGCAGCCTGCGACCGTCGAGGCCGGGGTATGCGTGAAGCGAATCCTGGTGAAAGCGCTGGAACAGCGGCAGTTCGAGCAATTGCTCGTAGACCAGCAGGCCGGAGCGGACACCGTCATCGATGTCGTGCGAGTTGTAGGCGATTTCGTCGGCGAGGTTGCAGACCTGGGCTTCGAGGCTGGGCTGGGTGCGATCCAGGAATCGGCGCCCCACCCCGCCGGGCTCGAAGGCCTCGAGCGCCGCGGCGCGACTCCGGGAGCAGCGCTTGAGAATCCCTTCGCGGGTCTCGAACGTCAGGTTGAGTCCGTCGTGAGCGGGGTAGCGCTCTTCAAGCGTGTCCACGACACGGAGACTCTGGAAATTGTGTTCGAACCCGTTCGTGGACGGATCTGCCTGGCGCAGGCAATCGTCGAGGGCATCCTGCCCGGCATGGCCGAAGGGCGTGTGCCCGAGATCGTGGGCGAGCGAAATCGCTTCGCACAGGTCTTCATTCAGGCGCATGGTTCTTGCGATGGACCGCGCCAGTTGCGCGACCTCGAGCGAGTGCGTGAGCCGGGTGCGAAACAGGTCGCCTTCGTGATTCAGAAAGACCTGGGTCTTGTAGACCAGGCGGCGAAACGCGGTGCTGTGAACGATGCGGTCGCGGTCGCGCTGGAAGTCGTCGCGGGTGGGAGCCGGCAGTTCCGGATACCGGCGGCCCCTCGTCGCAGCGGGGTCGCTCGCGTACGCACTCAAACCCTGAGGCGGCGCAGCGGTGTTCAAGCCGTATGGGCCTCGAGCACCTGCGCCACCAGCGCGTCGGGCGCGCTTCGCACGCTGGCGCTGCCCGGGGCATCGATGACGACAAAACGAATCTCGCCGGCCTCCGCCTTCTTGTCCATGCGCATCAGTTGCAGGTAACGCTTCGGGCCGAGGGGCGGGCCCACAACGGGCAAGCCGGCCCGTTCGATGATGCGGCGGATGCGTTGCGCGTAGTCGGCCGTGATCAACCCGAGGCGGGCCGACAGCTCGGCCGCCATCACCATGCCGCAGCCGACCGCTTCGCCGTGCAGCCATTCGCCGTAGCCCAGACCGGTCTCGATGGCGTGGCCGAAGGTGTGGCCGAAATTGAGAATCGCGCGCAGGCTCGATTCGCGTTCGTCCTGCCCGACGACCCAGGCCTTGATCTCGCACGATCGCTTGATCGCGTGGGCCAGCGCGGCTTTGTCGCGCGCCTTCAGCGCATCCAGGTTCGCGTCGATCCAGTCGAGGAAGGCGTCGTCGGCGATCGGTCCGTACTTCACGACCTCGGCCAGGCCGGCGATCAACTCGCGCTGCGGCAGCGTGTCGAGCGCGTCCAGGTCGGCGACGACTCGCAGCGGCTGGTTGAACGCCCCGATCATGTTCTTGCCCAGCGGGTGATTGATCGCGGTCTTGCCGCCCACCGAAGAATCGACCTGCGCGAGCAGCGTGGTCGGCACCTGCACATACGGCACGCCGCGCATGTAGCAGGCCGCCGCGAAGCCGGTCATGTCGCCGATCACGCCGCCACCGAGAGCGAACAGCACGGTCTTGCGGTCGCATGCCGACGCGAGCAGGGCGTCGAAGATCAGGGTCAGCGTCGGCCAGTCCTTGTGCGCCTCGCCATCGGGCAACTCGATGAGCTCGACCCGCGCGAACCGTCCCTGCAAGGCCGCGACGAGCCGAGCGGCGAACAACGGCGCGACCGTGCGGTTCGTGACGATGGCGGCCGTCGCACCCGTCGGCAGACCTTGGTACGACTCAGCGCGGCCAAGGAGGCCGGCGCCGATCAGAATGTCGTAGCCCCGATCGGCCAGATCGATGTGTACGCGTTCGACGTCGAGGTCCATCGTCCGAGTGTACGGGCGCCGTCCGATGACTCTAGTTCGGCGGGCGCGGCGAATCGATCGGCGAAGGCGCAGTCGATGGATCGACGAGGCCGACCAGCTCGAGCTGCATCAGGATCATGTTGACCAGCGTCGGCATCGAAGGTCGACCAGTGTCGATGCTGAACTGAGATACGTGGCGATAGAGGGGGTCCCGCTTGGCGTACAACTCGCGCAGCCGCGCGAGAGGATCGGCGACCTGCAACAGCGGTCGTTTCGAATCGTGCCGCAGCCGCCGGAACAGTTCTTCCGGGGTCGAGCGGAGGTAGAAGCAGGTCGTGTGCCGGCGCAGCAGGTCTCGATTCTCGTCGCGCAGCACGATCCCGCCGCCGGTGGCGATCACGCCACCGGTGGTCTGCAGCAGTTCGGCCAGTACCGCCGACTCGAGATCGCGAAATCGCTCCTCACCTTCCTGCTCGAAGTAGGTGCGGATCGGGCAGCCGATCCTGCGTTCGATCACCGCGTCGGTGTCGACGAACGTCACTCCAAGGCGTCGCGCAAGGTGACGGCCGACGGTGGACTTGCCACCGCCGGGCATGCCGATCAGGCTGATGGTTCGGATCGGCTCGGTCAGGTCGGGTCGCTGCAACTGGCGGCGAAGCCATAAGGACTCGTGACGAACGCCGGTGGGTTGGAGCCGTCGACGAGCGCGGCAGCTTCAACAGGCACCGGGGCCACCATGTAACTCGCTCGCCCTTCGGTACCCGACACTCCGGATGCCGAGATGGTGATCAGCGAATCGACCCAGCTGGCGTGATCCCGTGCGTACTGGATCTGCAGAATGGCAGTCCCCTGGGAATCCGTCTTCGAACTCAGCAACGAGACGACGACGTCCGGCTTGCGCGGCCAGAGCTGCCCATCGAGGTTCGTGTCTTCTCCAGTTTCCAGCACCCCGTTGCGGTTTGTGTCTTCGTTCGCGCAGACTGCGAAATCCCCGCTCGCCAACGGGCCTTGCTTGACCCATTTGCCAGCGACGAAAGCGTAGTAGCCCTTGCGGTATTGCGCGAGGTCGAGCGACGCGACAAGGTTGACATCTGGCTTGGCAACGCCGGCCGCGTCAGACACGGTGATCACGAACTGCTTCTTGTAGGTCAACGGATTGTCCGTGAGGATAAAGGCGTTCGTGCCGATCGCTACACCAAGCGGCTCCGCTGTCACCGTCAGGGTGACCGACTTGAAAGTCCCGCAATTCAGAAGATTCGGATCGGTATCGCTGACGCCGTAGCAGATGCGCACGGTCAGGCCATCGGTCGGGCTCGAGCGGGTTCCGGGCACGTAGGCCGTGGAGACGACACCGTTCGCGTCGCTGTACAAGGTCGTGGCGCCGGTCGTGAACGTTCCACCCACGGTGTTGGGATCGCCATTCAGGTCAAAGCGAACCCGCACGTTCTGGATCGGCAGGTTGTTGGCCCCCAGGAAGAGCGCCCGGATTTCGGAACGGTTGGTCGCGCTCCCGGCAAGGTTCACCGGAACGACGCTCGGATTGGCGGACACCGAAGCCGACGCAATCGTCGCAGTCACGTCCGGGACGGCACCCGCACTTTGAACCAGCAGCGTCTGCAAGTCGGTCTTGCCGGCGATGTTCGCG
>JANMAW010000611.1:0-8168 GCA_031360005.1 Rhizobacter sp. | reverse complement strand
AGATGAACGAACGCGGTGTTGTTCGGACCGGCGCGCAGCGCCATCTGGCGCACCGCTTCGAGGAACGGCAGCGACTCGATGTCGCCGACCGTGCCGCCGATCTCGACGATCGCCACGTCGACATCGTTCGCGCCGCGCTTGACGAACTCCTGGATCTCGTTGGTGACGTGCGGGATCACCTGAACCGTCTTGCCGAGGTAGTCGCCGCGGCGCTCCTTCTCGAGCACCGACTTGTAGATCTGGCCGGCCGTGAAGTTGTTGGTGCGCTTCATGCGCGTGCTGACGAAGCGCTCGTAGTGGCCGAGGTCGAGGTCGGTCTCGGCGCCGTCGTCGGTGACGAACACCTCGCCGTGCTGGAACGGCGACATCGTGCCCGGATCGACGTTGAGATAAGGATCGAGCTTGATCAGCGTGACTTTGAGGCCGCGCGATTCGAGGATCGCGCCCAGCGACGCAGAAGCGATGCCCTTGCCCAGCGAGGACACCACACCGCCGGTGACAAAGACGTACTTGGTCATTGTGTGCAGCATCTGCTTGACACATATGCTGGGGTGGTAAAGCGCGATTATAGGTGTGGGGTGCCAGCTTCCTGCGCGTGTAACGCCTGCATCGTTGCGATCAGTTGCAGCACCTCGGCGGCCGTCTCGAACGGGCGTTCCAGCGGGAACAGGTGCGAGCCCTCGATGCTGCTGATGCGGCCTTGCGCGAGCCGGTGCGTCGCACGCAGGCCGACCTGCCGGATTTCGCGCGATTCGGTGCCGCGCACGAAGGCCATCGCGCAGCGCAGCGGGCGGGCGCGCAGCACGCGGGTCAGGTGGTGCGGCAGGGCGTTGTAGATCGCGGTTTCGACGTCGCGGTGAAAGCTCAGGCGCCTTGCCCTGGCGTGGGCCTCGGTGCCGCTGGCGATGTAGTCGCGCAGCACGCCGGGCGCCCAGCGGGCGAATGCGGGCTTGGCGGCGAAGTGCTCGAACGCGGCATCGGCGCTGTCCCACTGCTCGCGGCGGCGTTTCGACACATGCCCGGGCGAGAAGCGCTCGCCGATGCCGGTGGCCTTCGCGAATTGTACGGCCCGCGCCTTCCAGCCCGACAGCACCGGCGAATCGAGCAGCACCACGCCGCTGGCGAGGTCCGGACGGCGCGACGCGGCCATCAGGCTGAGGTAGCCGCCGAGCGAGTGGCCGACCAGGAACGCCGGGCCGCCGACCTCGCGCTCGATGAAAGCGATCAGCTGGTCGCGCAGGTTCGGCCAGTTGCTGGTGACCGGGAAGCGCGGGTCGTGGCCGTACTTCTCGATTGCATGCACTTCGAAGCCGGCCTTTCGCCAGGCTTCGAAGAGCAGCCGGTAGGTGCCGGCCGGGAGGCCGTTGGCGTGCGAGAAGACGATGGTGTTTATACGCGCGTAACCAGCCGCGGGCTTCGAGCCCGCTCCTTCGCCGATCGCTTCGGGAATCGATTCCTGCTTGCGGAGCCTCTCGCCGTTCGCTCTCGGGATCTTCATCAGACGACTTTTTCGCCCGGGTGCGTGATCTTCTTCATCGGCTCGTAGCGCGGCGATTTCACGCACAGCGGCACCGTCGTCGGGCCATCGCCCCATTGCGGGTCTTCGAGAGATTCGAACACCTGGCGCAGCTTCTGCCCCCAATTGCCGCGAATCATCTGGAAGTAAGGGTTCTGATCGTCGATGCAGACGATCTGCTCCGTCTGGAACTTGTCGGCTTCGTAGACCAGCAGGTCGAGCGGCAGGCCGACCGACAAATTCGACTTGAGCGTCGAGTCCATCGACACCAGCGCGCACTTGGCCGCTTCGTCGAGCGGCGTCGCCGGGGTAATCATGCGGTCGAGCACCGGCTTGCCATACTTGGATTCGCCGACCTGGAAGTAGCAGGTTTCGCGTGTCGCCTCGATGAAGTTGCCGGCCGAGTAGACGAGGAACAGCCGCATCGCCTCGCCCTTGATCTGGCCGCCGAAGATCATCGAGGCGTTGAAGTTGACGCCGACGGCGGCCAGCGCCTCGCCGTCCTGCTGATGCACGCGGCGCACCGCGGCACCGAGCACGCGCACCGCGTCGAACATGCTGCTCGCGTTCCAGATCGTGATCGGCTTGCCGTGACTGTCGTCAATCGTCTCGATTTGCAGGATCTCGCGCACCGACTGGCTGATCGACAGGTTGCCGGCCGACAGCATCACCATGAAGCGATCCCCCGGCTTCTCGTACACCATCATCTTGCGATAGGTGCTGAACTGGTCCAGGCCCGCGTTGGTGCGCGAGTCGGACATGAACACCAGGCCGGCATCGAGCTTGATGCCCACGCAATAGGTCATCGTGGATCTCCCGCCGGCCCTGCCCCGGCCACGCCGTGTTCCTCGGGGATTGCGAATGGAGTGAGCGTGGGGGTCATGTCTTTCCTTGCAAGGCCTTGAGTTCGTACAGCGCGGCGTGTGCTTCCTTGGGCGAGAGCATATCGGGGTCGAGCGCCGCCAGCGCACGGTCGAGATCCGATGGGCCGGCGTCGATGGCTGGCTTCGGCGCCGCGAACAGGTCGATCTGCGCATCGGCCGCGTGCTTCTGCGCTTCGAGCGCTTCCAGCGTCGCGCGCGCCTGGCGCAGCAGGCTCGCCGGCATGCCGGCGAGCCGCGCCACCTGCACGCCGTAGCTTCGGCTCGCCGGTCCGGGCTGAATCTCGTGCAGGAACACGATGTCGTTGCCGCTTTCGGCTGCAGACACATGCATGTTGAGCGCGCGCTCATGTTTCACGGGCAGCTCGGTCAGCTCGAAGTAGTGCGTCGCGAACAGCGTGAAGGCGCGCGTGCGCTCAACCAGATGGCTGGCGATCGCACTCGCGAGCGCGAGGCCGTCGAAGGTCGAGGTGCCGCGGCCGATCTCGTCCATCAGCACCAGCGAGTGCTCGGTCGCACCGTGCAGGATCGCGGCAGCTTCGAGCATCTCCAGCATGAAGGTCGACTGCGCGTTCGCGAGATCGTCCGCCGCGCCGATGCGGGTATGGATCGCGTCGATCGGGCCCAGGCGGCAGGCACGCGCGGGCACGAACGAGCCCATCGCCGCGAGCAGCACGATCAGCGCGACCTGGCGCATGAAGGTGCTCTTGCCGCCCATGTTCGGCCCGGTGATCACGAGCATCTTCTGCGCCGCATCGAGCCGGCAGTCGTTGGCGATGAAGTTGCCGGCGCCGGTTTCCAGCAAGCGCGCTTCAACGACCGGATGGCGGCCGGCTTCGATCTGGATGCACGGCTCGCGCACGAACTCGGGGCGGCACCAGTTCAGCGTGTTGGCGCGCTCGGCCAGCGCGGCCAGTGCATCGAGGTTCGCGAGTGCGCGCGCCAGCGCCGACAGCGGCTCGATGTGTTGCTGCAGCCGGTCCAGCAGCTGCTCGTACAGCAGCCTTTCGCGCGCCAGCGCGCGGTCCTGCGCCGACAGCGCCTTGTCTTCGAAGGTCTTCAGTTCCGGCGTGATGAAACGCTCGGCGTTCTTCAGCGTCTGGCGGCGCTGGTAGTCGGCCGGCACCTTGCTCGCCTGGCCCTGCGTGACCTCGATGTAGAAACCGTGCACCTTGTTGAACTGGACGCGCAGGTTCGCGATGGCGGTGCGCGCGCGTTCGCGCGCCTCCAGCTCGAGCAGGAACGCATCGCAGTTCTGGCCGATGCCGCGCAGCTCGTCGAGCGCGGCGTCGAAGCCCGGCGCAATCACGCCGCCATCGCGCAGCAGCACCGCCGGCTCCTCGGCGATCGCCGCGGCGAGCAGATCCTCGATCGCGGCCGGCGGCGTCAGCGCCTCGCCGAGCATGTCGAGCAGCATCGCCTCGCCGAGCGGCAAGTGTTCGCGCAGCGCCGGCAGCGTGATCAATGTGACGCGCAGCCCGGCCAGTTCGCGCGGGCGCACCTGACGCAGCGCGATGCGCGCGGTGATGCGCTCGACGTCGCTGACGCCGCGCAGCGCGTCGCGGACGCCGTCGATACCAGCGGTTTGCAATGCGTCGATCGCGTCGTGGCGTTGGGTCGCGACCCTGCGCTCCCGCCCCGGGTGCGTCAACCAGTGGCGCAACGCGCGGCTGCCCATGCCGGTGCGGCAGGTGTCGAGCAGCGACAGCAGCGTCGGTGCATCTTCGCCGCGCAACGTCTGCGTCAGCTCCAGATTGCGGTGGGTCGTGGGCGGCAGGTCGAGCAAGTCGCCGGCGCGCTGCACGCTGAGCGTGCGCACATGCGCGAGCGCCTGGCCCTGCGTGTGTTCGGCAAAGCTCAGCAGCGCAGCGGCGGCCGCCTGTGCGGCGCGCAGATCCTGCGCGTTGAAGCCGGCGAGGCTCGCGACGCGAAGTTGCTCGCACAGCTTGCGCAGGCCCAGCGCGGTGTCGAACTGCCAGGCCGGGCGGTGCGTGATCGTGACGCGCGCGCCTTGCAGTGCCGCCGGCACCTGTTCGCGATCGACCAGCACCTCGGCGGGGGCCAGGCGCGCCAGCCAGGCGGCGAGCTCGGGCTCGCTGCACTCGGTCAGGCCGAGTTCGCCGCTGCTCAGCGCCAGCCACGCGAGGCCGAAGGCCTTGCCTCGTTTCGAGACCGCGAGCAACAGCGCATCGGTCTTGTCGGCGAGCAGTTCGGTGTCGGTCACCGTGCCCGGCGTGACGACTCGCACGACCCGGCGCTCGATCGGACCCTTTTGCGCTGATCCGGCGCCGGCCGGTTCGCCGACCTGCTCGCAGATCGCGACCGCCTCGCCCATTCTGATGAGCTTGGCGAGGTAGCTGTCGACCGAATGCACCGGCACACCGGCCATCACGACCGGCTCGCCGGCACTCGTTCCGCGCGATGTCAACGTGATGTCGAGCAGGCGATTGGCCTTGCGCGCGTCGTCGAAGAAAAGCTCGTAGAAATCGCCCATGCGATAGAACACGAGCGTGTCGGCGAAATCGGCCTTGATGCGCAGGTACTGCTGCATCATCGGCGTGTGCGCGGCCGCGCCGGCGACGATCGGCGCGGTATCCAGGGTCGACGGCGGCACCGACATGCTGCGGCGGGTCGCGGTCAGAACGGGGCGTCGCCCTCACGCGGCGCACGCGCGCGCGGCGGCTTGCGCCCGGCGTCCGATGCCGCCTGCTTCTCGCGCGCCATGCTCTCCTTGCTGATGCGCACGGGGACCTTCTTCGCCGGCGCGGCATCGGCATCGACCGCAACGCCGGATTCGGCGGCGACCCCGGCGGCGAGCGCGGTCTCGGGTGTGACGGTACTGCGCGCCGCGCCGACGGCCACCTCGTCATGGGCCAGCATGCGCGTGTACGGGCTCAGCAGCGTCACCAGCTGACCGTAGACCTTCGGGTTGCCGGCCACCACCTCGCGCTGATAGAGGTAGTCCGACTCGCCGGTGAAGTTGCCGATCAGGCCCCCGGCCTCGGTCACGAGCAGCGCGCCGGCGGCGATGTCCCACGGGCTCAGGCCGGTCTCGAAGAAGCCGTCGGTGTAGCCGGCGGCCATGTAGCAAAGGTCGAGCGCGGCCGAGCCCGGACGGCGCAGCCCGGCGCAACTCTGCATCACGACCTCGAACATCTGCAGGTAGCGCTTGAAGTTGTCGCCTCTGCGGAACGGGAAGCCGGTGCCGATCAGGCACTCGGCGAGGCGGATGCGCTTGGACACCCGCAGCCGCTTGTCGTTGAGGAATGCGCCGCGCCCCTTCGACGCATAGAAGAGGTCGTTGCGCGTCGGGTCATAGACCACCGCCTGCTGCACCTGCCCGCGGTGCGCGAGCGCGATCGACACCGCATAGACCGGGAATCCGTGGATGAAGTTGGTGGTGCCGTCGAGCGGATCGATGATCCAGACGTATTCGCTGTCCTTCGCCCCGTGCGCGCGGCCCGACTCTTCGGCGAGGATGCCGTGGCCGGGATAGGCTCCCAGCAGCGTCTCGATGATGATGGCCTCGGCGGCGTGATCGACCTCGGTGACAAAGTCGTTCGGCGACTTGGTGTTGACCTTGAGCAGATCGAGGTCGAGCGAGGCCCGGTTGATGATCGCCCCGGCGCTGCGAGCCGCCTTGATCGCGGTGTTGAGCATCGGATGGAGCGCTTGGGACATGGGTGACCGATCGAGGCGGAAGAGGCGGCCGGCAGGCAGACAACGGCTTGGCCGTTGCGTCGCTGGCTGACTTGGCTCGGCGAAGTCAAGGCGCAACGCGCCGGCCGAAGACAAAGAGCGGTGTTGCCGGCGAGCCGGTGCGGATAATCGAGATTTTACCCGCCGCCCATGCTTGCATCCGAGACATCGGCCGATACCGCAGACACGACGCGCTTCATCCTGATCGGCACCAGCCACCCCGGCAACGTGGGCGCGGCCGCACGCGCGATGAAGGTGATGGGCTTTACCGACCTGGTTCTGGTGGCGCCGCGCTTCGGCGACGTGCAGCAGAACCCGGAGGCGCATGCGATGGCCAGCGGGGCGACCGACGTGCTCGCCCGGGCGCGCGTCGTGCCGAGTTTGGCCGATGCGCTCGACGGCGTGACCTGCGCCTGCGCCACCGCGATGACGCCGCGCGATTTCGGCCCGCCGACGCGCGCGCCGCGCGAGCTGTTCGGCGAGTTGGCGGCGAGCACGCAGCGCGTCGCGTTCGTGTTCGGCTCCGAGCGCTTCGGCCTGAGCAACGATGACGTCTACCGCTGCCAGGTGTGCCTGAGCATCCCGACGCTGGCCGGGTACGGCTCGCTGAACCTGGCGCAGGCGGTGCAGCTGCTGGCCTACGACTGGCGCCAGGCGCTGGGCGGATTTCCGGTGCGCCCACGCACCACCGATCCGCGGCGTGCCGATGGCGTCGCGGTGCAGAGGCTGCTCGATCACTGGCAGCAGACCCTGGTCGATATCGGCTTTCTCGACCCCGCCGTGCCGCGCAAGCTGATGCCGCGCCTGCGGCAACTGCTGAACCGGGCGCAACTCACCGAGGACGAGGTGCACATCCTGCGCGGCGTCGCGCGAGCGGTCGACAAGACACGCCGCTGACCGGCGCGCCTCGCCTGCGCGTTCGGGGCGCAACGGCTAAACTGATTCGCACCCCACTTCGGCGATCCCCATGTTCCAGCGGCTGCGCGAAGACATTGCCTGCATCCTCGAGCGCGACCCTGCGGCGCGCAGCGCGTGGGAAGTGCTGACGTGCTACCCCGGCCTGCACGCGCTGGTGCTGCACCGCCGCGCGAGCTGGTGCCGCGCGCGGGGCCTGCACTGGCTGGCGCGATTCGTCTCGCACCTCGGCCGCTTCCTGACCGGCATCGAGATCCACCCGGGCGCGACGATCGGCCGGCGCGTCTTCATCGATCACGGCATGGGCGTGGTCGTCGGCGAAACTGCCGAGATCGGTGACGACTGCACGATCTACCAGGGCGTGACGCTGGGCGGCACGTCGCTCGCGAAGGGCGCGAAGCGCCACCCGACGCTCGGCCGCGGCGTCATCGTGAGTGCCAACTCGCAGGTGCTCGGCGGTTTCACGGTCGGCGACGGGGCGCGCATCGGCGCGAACTCGGTGGTCCTGAAGGAAGTGCCGGCCGGCGTCACGGCGGTCGGCAACCCGGCGCGCGTGTTGCACAAGAACGCCGACGCCGCGCGCGAGGCCGCCGCGGCGAAGATGGGTTTCTCCGCCTACGGCATCACGCAGGGCGACGATCCGATGGCGCATGCGATGAAGGGCCTGATCGACAACGCGTCGGGCCACGAGCACCAGATCGCGCTGCTGTGGCAGGCGATCGAAAAGCTCTCGGCGCGGTCGCGCGAGTTGCCGTCGACCGACTGCGTGCCGCAGGACGCGCAAACCATCGAAAACTTCGACGCCGAGGAGCTCAACCGGCTCGTGAAGTGAGGCGGATCGCGTGCGCTGACCGGACGCCGCAGCGACCGCACCGCAGCCGCGCTGAACGACGCGGACGTCGGACGCGTTGCGCCGACGCGCCTCAGGCCGGCTTGCCGGGCCGCTGCGCGGACTTCGGCCTGAATGCCTTGCACACCGCCGGGTCGCACTCGAGGTAGGGTCCGCCGATCAGGTCGATGCAATACGGCACCGCGGCGAAGATGCCGTGCACCGGCGGCTGCGCGCCGGGCAGGCCGGCGAGTGTTTCGGCAATCGCCTTCGGTTGCCCGGGCAGGTTGATGATCAGCGCCTTGCCGCGAATCACCGCGACCTGGCG
>JANMAW010000585.1:0-1673 GCA_031360005.1 Rhizobacter sp. | reverse complement strand
CCGGTCCGCCGCCGCCGGATCGCCGGGTCGGTGGTACGGGATCAGCGGCACGTGGCCGACCTTCATGACGAAATACGGCGTGATCGGCGGCAGGATGTCGGCTGCGCTCCACACGCCGGCGAGCGTCAGCGCGACGAGGTGGGTGCTGTGGGTGTGCAGCACGCAGTGTGCTTCGGGGTCGGCGGCGTAGATGCGCTGGTGCAGCGCAAGCGTCTTGCTCGCGCGCGCGCCGCCGAGCTGACGGCCGGCGTTGTCGGTGTGGGCGAGCTGGTCGGGCTGCAGGAAACCCAGGCAGGCGTCGGTCGGTGTGATCAGAACACCCTGGCCGTCGGGCAGGCGCACGCTGATGTTGCCGGCGCTGGCATGCACGTAGCCGCGCTCGAACAGCGATCGGCCGACGCGGCAGATCTCGTCGCGCTGAGCGCCGAAGGGGGTCATCGGGTGGCACTCGATCGAAGCGCCTCGTCGAAGAAATCGGGCCCGCCGAAGTTGCCTGACTTCAACGCGAGATGCAGCGGCGAATCGTCGTCCCGCCCGTCGGCCTGCGTCCACGGCACGCCGGGGCAGATCGCCGCGCCGATGCGCAGCCGGGTCACGCCGAGTGCCTGCACCACCGCGCCCGCGGTTTCGCCGCCGGCAACCACGAGCCGCCGCACCCCGCGCTCGACCAGGCCGCGGGCGATCTGCGCGAGGCACTCTTCGACGAGCGCACCCGCCTGCTGCGCGCCAAGTTCGGACTGCACCGCGTTCAGTTCCTGTGCCGACGCGGTGGCGTAGATCAGTACGGCCTCAGACGGCAGATGCGCCTGAGCCCATGTCAGTGCATCCGCGGCGACTGGCGCGCCACGCGCCAGCGCATGCGGGTCGATCGCCAGCGCGGGCCGCCCGGCCTGCTGCCAGCTCCGCACCTGCGCGTTGGTCGCGATCGAACACGAGCCGGCGAGTACCGCGGCGCTGCCGACCGCCGGGTCCAGTTCGGCAGCGCGTGCATCCGGCGTCAGCCAGCCGAGCTCGGCGTACACCGCTGGCAGGCCGAGCGCGAGGCCCGAGCCGGCGGTCAGCAGCTTGAGTTCCGCGCATGCGGCCGCGAGCACCCGCAGATCGGCGTTGGCGATTGCATCGGCAACCGCGATCGAGATGGCGTCGCGTTGCAATGCGTCGAAGCGCTCGCGAACGGCCGCCGCGCCCTGCGCGACGATGTCGTGCCGCACCAACCCGACGCGGCGCCGGCATTGCGACTGCAGCACGCGAACGAGGTTGGCGTCGGTCATCGGCGTCAGCGGATGGTGGCGCATGCCGGAGTCGCTGAGCAACTCGTCGCCGACGAACAAATGGCCGCGGAAGACCGTCCGGCCGTTCTCGGGGAAGGCCGGGCAGGCGATCGTGAAATCGGCGCCGAGCGCGTCCATCAGCGCCTCGGTGACCGGGCCGATGTTGCCGGCGGGTGTCGAGTCGAAGGTCGAGCAGTACTTGAAAAAGCACTGGCGCATGCCCGCGGCCTGCAGCCAGCGCAGCGCTGCGAGCGACTCGCGGATCGCCTCCGGCGCCGGCACGGTGCGCGTCTTCAGCGCGACGACGACCGCATCGGCATCGGGCGCTGCGCTGTCCGGAACGCCGATCACCTGCACCGTGCGCATGCCGGCGCGCACCAGCATGCTCGCGACGTCGGTGGC
>JANMAW010000576.1:0-3613 GCA_031360005.1 Rhizobacter sp. | reverse complement strand
AGCGCCTTGCTGGCCAGCGCCCAGTCGAGGCTGTGTTCGTAGCCGCGCAGCACCCAGCCGTAGGCACGCTCGGCGCCGCGCGCGATGCGTCCCGGCGGCTTCGCTGTCGTGCCGCCCTCCGGGAGAAACCACGCGCACATCGTCGGCGTGGTCGTCAGCGAGATCACCAGCGAGATCATCACCGCCGCCGACAGCGTCACCGCGAACTCGCGGAACAGGCGCCCGGTCTGCCCTTCCATGAACAGCAGCGGGATGAACACCGCGACGAGCGAGACGCTGATCGACAGCACCGTGAAGCCGACCTCCTTCGCGCCGAGCAGCGCCGCCTCCATGCGCGCCATTCCGGCCTCGATGTGGCGCGCCGTGTTCTCGAGCACGACGATCGCGTCGTCGACGACGAAGCCGGTCGCGACCGTCAGCGCCATCAGGCTCAGGTTGTTCAGGCTGAAGCCGAGCAGATACATCACGCCGAAGGTGCCGAGCAGCGCGACGACCGTCGCCACCGCCGGGATCAGCGTCGCGCGCGTGCTGCGCAGGAACGCGCTGACGACGACGATCACCAGCGCGACCGAGATCAGCAGCGTGATCTCGATCTCGCGCAGCGACGCGCGGATCGAATTCGTGGTGTCCGAGGCGACATGGAGTTCGACGTCGGCCGGCAGCTGCGCCTGCAGTTCGGGCAGGAGCGCGCGCACGCCGTCGACCGTCGCGATCACGTTGGCGCCGGGCTGCCGGGTGATCAGGATGACGATCGCCGGCGCGCCGTTGAAGAGGCCGAGCGTCTGCGTGTTCTCGACGCCATCGACGACCTCGGCCACGTCCGACAGCCGGACCGCCGAGCCGTTGCGCCACGCCACCACCATCGCCGCGTACTCGGACGCGCGCCGCGCCGGCGCCTGGGTGTAGATCTGCAGGCGCCGGCCGCCGGGCCCGTCACTGACGACTTCGCCCTTCGGCCGGTTCGCGTTGCTGGCCTGGATCGCGGCGCGAACGTCCTCGGTGCTGACGCCGAAACGGTTCAGCGCGAACGGCAGCAGTTCGACCCGCACCGCCGGCAGCGAGCCGCCGCCGATCTCGACATCGCCGACGCCGTCGACCTGCGCCAGCCGCTGGCTGACGATGTTGGAGACGGCCTCGTAGATCTGGCCCGGCGTCCTGGTCTTCGACGTGAGCGCGAGGATGATGATCGGCGCCGCCGAAGGATTTGCCTTGCGGTAGGTCGGGTTGCTGCGCAGCGTCGCCGGCAGGTCGACGCGCGACGCGTTGATCGCCGCCTGCACCTCGCGCGCCGCGCCGTCGATGTCGCGGCTCAGATCGAACTGCAGCGTCACCCGCGCCGAGCCGGTGCCGCTCGACGAGGTGATCTCGTTCAGGCCGGCGATCGTGCCGAGGCGGCGCTCGAGCGGAGTGGCGACGCTGGTCGCCATCGTCTCCGGGCTGGCACCAGGCAGGCTCGCGCTGACCGAGATGGTCGGAAAATCGACCTGCGGCAGCGGCGAGACCGGCAGCACGAAGAACGCGCCGATGCCGGCCAGCGCGACGCCGATCGTCAGCAGCACCGTGCCGATCGGGCGGCGCACGAACGGACCGGAAAGGTTCAAGCCGCGGCCTCCGGCGCCGCAGACGCATCGCGCCGCGGTGGCGCCGGCTTCGGGCCGCGCAGGCGCTGGCCGAGGCGGTCGAACGCCAGGTAGATCACAGGCGTCGTGAACAGCGTCAGCAACTGGCTCACGACCAGCCCGCCGAAGATCGCCAGGCCGAGCGGCCGACGCAGCTCGGAGCCTTCGCCCCATCCCAGCATCAGCGGCAGCGCGGCGAACAGCGCCGCCAGCGTCGTCATCAGGATCGGCCGGAAACGCAGCATCGCCGCCCGGTGGATCGCCTCGCGCGCCGGTATCCCTTCACTGCGTTCGGCGTCGATTGCGAAGTCGATCATCATGATCGCGTTCTTCTTGACGATGCCGATCAGCAGGATGATGCCGATGATGCCGATCACGCCAAGGTCGTTGCCGGTCAGCAGCAGCGCCAGCAGCGCGCCGACACCGGCCGACGGCAGCGTCGACAGGATCGTCAGCGGATGGACGTAACTCTCGTACAGCACCCCGAGCACGATGTAGACGCAGATCACCGCGGCAAGGATCAGCCAGAGCTGGTTCGTCAGCGACCGCTCGTACGCGCCCGACGCGCCCAGGAAGGTCAGCGTCACGCTGCCCGGCAGGCCGATGTCGAGCGCGGCCTGGCGGATCGTGTCGACCGCGGCGCCGAGCGACACACCCGGTGCGGTGTCGAAGTTCAGCGTGCTCGCCGGGTACTGCGCGACGTGCGTGATCTGCAGCGGCGCCCGCTGCTCGGTGATGGTCGCGAACGCCGACAACGGTGCGGTCACGCCCGACCCCGTCCTCAGGTTCAGTTGCCCGAGCGACTTCGCGTTCGTCAGCAGCCCGGGCCGCGCCTCGAGGATCACGCGGTACTGGTTCGTTTCGGTGAAGATCGTCGAGACAATGCGCTGGCCGAAGGCGCTGTAGAGCGCGTCGTCGACCGCGCTCGCGGTGATCGCCAGCCGCGAGGCCGTGTCGCGATCGACCGCGATGTAGGCCGCGAGGCCTTGCGCCCCGGCGTCGCTGCCGACGTTGCGCACCTTCTGCGCCGCCGCCGGCGCCTGCAGTTGCGCGACGAGCCGGTTCATCCATTCGGTCACCGTCGCCGAATCGGCGCCTTCGAGCGAGACCCGGTACTGGGTCGGCCCGGTCTCGGCGTCGATCGTCAGGTCCTGCGTAGGCTGCAGGTACAGCGTGACGCCGGCCACTGCCTTCACGCGGTCGCGCAGCCGCTGCATCGTGTCATGCTGGTTGCTTCGGTCCTGCTTCAGGTTGATCAGCATGCTGCCGGTGTGCAGCATCGTGTTGTTGTCCGCGTCGACGCCGATGAAGGAGCTGAGGTTCTCGACCTCGGGGTCCTGCAGGATCGCGCGGGCTGCCGCCTGCTGGAGCTTCGCCATGCGTTCGAACGACACGTCCTGCGCCGCCTCGATGCGCGCCTGGAGCTGGCCGGTGTCCTGGGTCGGGAACAGGCCCTTCGGGATCGTGACGTACAGCAACACGGTGAGTGCCAGCGTCGCGAGCGCGACGATCAGCGTCAGCGCCTGGTGCGCGAACACCCAGTGGAGACCGCGGTCGTAGCGGGTCATCACGCCGCCGAAGAAGGCGTCGGCGCGGCGGCCGAAGGCGCTGCGCCGTTTGTCCTCGGGCTCGGGCTTCAACCAGCGCGCCGACATCATCGGCACCAGCGTCAGCGACACCATGGCCGAGATCAGGATCGTGATCGCGAGGGTGACCGCGAACTCGCGGAACAGCCGCCCAACCACGTCGCCCATGAACAGCAGCGGAATCAGCACCGCGATCAGCGAGACGGTGAGCGAGATGATCGTGAAGCCGATCTGCGCCGCGCCCTTCATCGCCGCCTGCATCGCGATGTTGTGGCTGCGGCCGGGCGCTGGCGCGCCCTTGACCCCGGCTTCGCCGGCGTCAGCCTGCGCCGAAACATCTCTCGCCATCTCAAGATGGCGAGAGATGTTTTCGATCATCACGATCGCGTCGTCGACGACGAAGCCGGT
>JANMAW010000508.1:0-3797 GCA_031360005.1 Rhizobacter sp. | reverse complement strand
GGCATGCCGCGCAGCCGGTCGACAACCGCACGCAGCGTGATGCCCGAGTCGGACAGGTCGTCGACCAGCAGCACGCGGCCGGCGAGTTCGCCCTTGGGCATCGTGATGTACTTCGCCAGGTCGAGCCGGCCCTGGATCGTGCCGGCTTCGGCGCGGTATGAACTCGTCGACATGATCGCCAGCGGCTTGTCGAATACGCGCGACAGCACATCGCCTGGGCGCATGCCACCGCGCGCTAGGCAAAGGATCTGATCGAAAACCCAGCCCGAGCCTGCGATCTTCAACGCGAGGCGTTCGATCAGCATGTGGTACTCGTCCCAACTCACGTACAGGTGTTTGCCATCGTCGGTCAGCATGCATGTTCCTCGGGCTGCGGGTGGTCGGTCGCATGGATCGGACAGGGTCTTTGCGCACGCGTGGCGGTGCTCGCGCTCAGCTCTGATACGGGTGCCGCAACAGGATGGTATGCACGCGGTCCGGCCCGGTCGAGACCATGTCGATCGGCGCGCCGATGAAGGCCTGCACCCTCTCGAGATAGCGGCGCGCGTTCAGCGGCAGCCGGTCCCATTCGGTCACGCCGAACGTGCTTTCGGTCCAGCCCGCAAACGTGTCGTAGATGGGTTTGCAGGCGACGATGTCGTCGGCGTCGAGCGGCAGGATATCGATGCGCTTGCCGTGCAGGTCGTAGCCGACGCAGACCTTGATTTCCGCCAGGCCGTCGAGCACGTCGAGCTTGGTGATGCACAGGCCCGAAATGCCGTTGATGATGATCGAGCGCTTCAACAGCGCCGCGTCGAGCCAGCCGCAGCGGCGCGGCCGGCCGGTGACCGTGCCTCGCTCTTGGCCGATGGTCGAAAGGTGATGGCCGACGGTACCGGCTTCCTCCATCGGCAGCTCGGTCGGGAATGGCCCGCTGCCCACGCGCGTGGTGTAGGCCTTGGTGATGCCCAGAATGTAGTGCAGCAGACCCGGCCCGACGCCGGCCCCTGCCGCCGCGTTGCCGGCCACGCAGTTGCTCGACGTCACGTACGGATAGGTGCCGTGATCGATATCGAGCAGCGTGCCCTGCGCGCCTTCGAACAGAATGTTGGCACCGTCGCGATGCGCGTTGTGCAGGATGTAGCCGACATCGGCCATCATCGGTTTGAGCTGCTCGGCGACCTTCATGCTCAGGTCGAAGATCGGCGCGAACTCGAGCGGCTTCGAATGCAGGTAGCCGCCGAGCGCAAAGTTGTGCAGATCAAGAAGCTCCCGCAGCTTCTTCGCGAAACGCTCGGGATGCTTCAGGTCCTGCACGCGCAGCGCGCGGCGCGCGACCTTGTCTTCGTAGGCCGGCCCGATGCCCTTGCCGGTGGTGCCGATCTTGCCGGCGCCGCTGGTCTCGCGCAGTGCCTCGCGCGCCTTGTCGACCTCCACATGGAACGGCAGGATCAGCGGGCACGATTCACTGACGAACAGGCGCGAGCGCACTTCGACACCCATGGCTTCGAGCCGCTCGATCTCGCCAAGCAAGTGGGTCGGATCGACGACAACGCCGTTGCCGATGTAGCAGGCCACGCCATCGCGCATGATGCCGGAGGGGATCAGCTGCAGCGCCGTCTTCACCCCTTTGATCACGAGCGTGTGTCCGGCGTTGTGGCCGCCCTGGAAGCGCACCACCGCCTGTGCATGGTCAGTCAGCCAGTCGACCACCTTGCCCTTGCCCTCGTCGCCCCATTGGGTGCCGACGACGACGACGTTGTGGCCGGCTGCACGGGCACCCTCACGCGGGTTCATTGCTTGCATCGAAAGGTCATCCGATTGCTGGAAATTTCGGGCCGTGGCTCGGTGGCATACGCGGCGGTCATAGCGCGCGTACGGTCCATTCGCCGTCGGCCATCATCAGCTCGCGGTCGCACTCGAACTCTGCGGCCTCATGCTCGTGGCCGGGCAGCACTCGCACGACCGTGTCACCTTGCTCGCGCAAGCGCCGCACGGTCAGGCGCAACGCCGCGTCGTCGGCCCACGGTGCGCGGATCGCCGCATGCAGTGGCGGGGCCGGCGCAATCGCTACCAGCGCCTTGACGTCGAGACTGAAGCCGACCGCCGGTCGATTGCGACCGAACACCGCGCCGACTTCGTCATAACGACCGCCGCGGGCGACGGCGTCCGGCGATCCGTCGACGAACGCGGCGAACCGCACGCCGCTGTAATAGCCGTTGCCGCCGATGTCGGCCAGGTCGAAGCCGACCTTTACCTCCGGGTGGGACTGCTCGACGCGCCGCGCCAGCGACTGCAGGTCATCGAGAGCGGCCCGCACCAGCGGCCACCCCGGCAGATCGCGCCGCGCCGCGTCGATGGTCTCATTGCCGCCATACAGCGACACCAGCGCCTGTAGCGCGCGCTGCACCTCCGGCGGGAAGTCTCGCGCCAAAGCGCGCAGCGCCGGGCCATCCTTGGCCGCGAGCGCGCCATACACGTCCCCCAGTGGCTCGGCGCCGATGACCAGGCCGGCCAGCAGGCCACGCAAGATGCGTGCATCGCCCAGGTCGAGCACCACACCCGACAGCCCCGCTTTGCGCAGGCAGTCCAGCGCCAGGTCCTGCACTTCGAGGTCGGCTTCGAGGCCGCCGTGACCGTAGATCTCGGCGCCGAACTGCAACGGCTCGCGCGTCGAATGCAGGCTGGACGGCAGCGCGTGCAGGACCGGTCCGCAATAGCACAACCGGGTCACGCCGGTGCGGTTCAGCAGGTGCGCATCGATGCGTGCGACCTGGGGTGTGCTGTCGGCCCGCACGCCGAGCGTGCGGCCACTGAGTTGATCGACGAGCTTGAAGGTCTTCAGCCCGAGGGTGCGACCGGCGCCCGACAGCAGCGATTCGATGTGCTCGAGCAGCGGCGGCATCACCAGTTCGCAGCCGTAGCTGCGGGCCACGTCGATCAGGCCGCGCCGAAGTTCTTCGATGTGCCGAGCCTGCGCCGGCAGCACGTCGGCAATGTGCTCGGGCAACAGCCAAGCAGATGACATTGGAAAACGCCGGGAATTGAAAGCGAGATTGTACCGGCGCGGTCGCAGGCCGCGACACCGCTCACGACAGGAAGAAGTAGAGCGCCGCCAGCCCGCCGAGCATGCAGGTCAGTCCGATGAAGCGGATCTGCCCGTCGGTCATTTGCGTGGCCCGCTCGAAGACGCCGCGCCACTTCGGCGGGCTGATGAAAGGCAGGAGCCCTTCGACCACCAGCATCAGTGCGAAGGCACCGAGCAGCAGATCCCACAGACTCGGCGCCGGGCCCAACGGTTATTTCTTCACGGCGGCCGCAGCGGCGCCTGGCGCGCCGCGCATGGCCTGGAAGAATTCACTGCCCGGGTCGACCACCATCACGTCCGACCTGGTTCTGAAGCTCGCTCGGTAGGCCTCGAGGCTGCGATAGAACTTGGCGAACTGGGTGTCGCGGCCGAATGCGTCGGCAAAGATCGCCGAGGCCTTGGCATCGCCCTCGCCCTTGACCTTCTGCGCGTCGCGATAAGCCTCGGCAACGATCACTTCACGCTGCCGGTCGGCGTCGGCGCGAATCTTCTCGCCTTCGGCCCCGCCGGTAGCGCGCAGTTCGTTCGCCACCTGCTTGCGCTCCGACGCCATGCGGCTGTAGATCGAGTCGGTGATGTTGGCAACGAAGTCGACGCGCTTGATGCGCACGTCGAGAATCTCGATGCCGAACGACTTGGCCTCGTCGGCAAGGCGGCCGCGAACGTCCTGCATGACCTTGTCGCGCCCGGTCGACAGCACCTCACCGACGGTGCGCTTGGTGATCTCCTC
>JANMAW010000468.1:0-6361 GCA_031360005.1 Rhizobacter sp. | reverse complement strand
AGGGCGCCGAGGTCTACGACACCGACGGCTTCGACGGGCTGAAGGGCCAGGTGCCGCCGTCGTCGCGCCGTGGCGTCGTGCTGATCGACCCGAGCTACGAAGGCCACAAGGACTACAGCCGGGTCGTCGTCTCGCTGCGCGGCGCGATCGCGCGTTTTGCCGAAGGCGTTTACCTGGTCTGGTACCCGCAGGTCAGCAAGCTCGAAGCGGCGCAGCTGCCGAAGCGGCTCGAAGCGCTCGCGCCCAAGGGCTGGCTGCATGCGCGGCTGACGGTGCAGCAGCCCGACCAGCAGGGCTTCGGCCTGGCGGGCAGTGGCATGTTCGTGATCAACCCGCCGTTCACGTTGCACGACGAACTGTTGAAGGTGCTGCCCTATCTCACCGATGTGCTCGGCCAGTACGACGGCGCGAACTACCTGCTGGAGCAGCGCGCCGCGTAGCGGCCGGCGCTGAGCCCTCGTAGCATTGGTGGCATGGACGACGCCCAATCCGGCACTCGCGGCGGCCCGCTCAAGGGGCTCAAGGTCGTCGAACTCGGCCAGCTGATCGCCGGCCCGTTCGCTGCGAAGACGCTGGCCGATTTCGGCGCCGAGGTCATCAAGATCGAGCCGCCCGGACTCGGCGACCCGCTGCGTCAATGGCGGCTGCTGCACAACGGCACCAGCGTGTGGTGGCAGGTGCAGTCGCGCAACAAGAAGAGTGTCGCGCTCGATTTGAAGGACGCGACGTCGCGCGCGATCGTGCGCGCGCTGATCGACGAGGCCGATGTGCTGGTCGAGAACTTCAAGCCCGGCGTGATGGAAGGCTGGGGTCTGGGCTACGAGGGGTTGAGCGCGACCAACCCCGGGCTGATCATGTTGCGCATCAGCGGCTACGGCCAGACCGGGCCGTACAAGGACCGGCCCGGTTTCGGCGTCGTCGCCGAGGCGATGGGCGGGCTGCGCCACCTCACCGCCGAGCCGGGGCGCGTACCGGTTCGCGTGGGCGTCAGCATCGGCGACACGCTGGCATCGCTGCACGGCGTGATCGGCATCCTGATGGCATTGCAGCACCGGCACGCAAGCGTCGGCGCCGACGCGCCGAAGGGCCGCGGGCAGGTCGTCGACGTCGCGTTGTACGAGGCCGTCTTCAATTGCATGGAAAGCCTGCTGCCCGAGTACAGCGCATTCGGCGCGGTGCGCGAGCCCGCCGGCTCGGCCCTGCCGGGCATCGCGCCGAGCAATGCCTACCCGTGCGCCGACGGCTGGGTGCTGGTGGCGGGAAACGGCGATTCGATCTTCAAACGCTTGATGAGCACGATCGGCCGCGACGATCTGGCGACCGATCCGCGACTCGCCGGCAACGCCGGCCGTGTCGCGCGTGTGACCGAGATCGATGCGGCGATCGGCACGTGGACTGCGCCGCGCCAGGTCGTCGAGGTGCTCGACATGCTGAACGCCGCCGCGGTGCCGGCCGGCCGCATCTACACCGCCAAGGACATCGCCGAAGACCCGCACTACCACCAGCGCGGGATGATCCAGCGCGTCACCACTGCCGAGGGCCTGGAGCTCGACGTGCCCGGCATCGTGCCCAAGCTCAGCCTGACACCGGGCGCGATCACGCGGCGTGCGCCGCTGCTGGACGAAGACACCGCCGCGGTGCTGCGCGCGCTGGCGGCGCGCCGGTAGCCCGCAGCCTTGGTGCGTCGTCGTCGCTGCGCGCGGCAGGTTCGGAACGAGAAGCGCTTCACGCACCGCATCGGGACGTTCACAGTCGATTCGGCGTTTGCGTGGTTGAATCGCAGCGGTCTGGGCGGATCGGTTCAGAGCGTCCGGTAAATTCGCTCCGGCTCCTGCAACGAACAACAGACCGCATGACCCCGACCGAGCACTCCCACCCGAACCAGTTCGCGCTGTTGCGACAGCGGCGCTTCGCGCCGTTTTTCTGGACCCAGTTTCTCGGCGCCGGCAACGACAACCTGTTCAAGTTCGCGTTCACCGTGATGGTGACGTACCAGATCCAGGTGAGCTGGCTGGAGCCGAAGATGGCGGGCCTCGTGATCGGTGCCGTCTTCACCCTGCCGTTCCTGCTGTTCTCCGCGACCAGCGGCCAGCTCACCGACAAGTACGACAAGACGCGCGTGATCCGCTTCGTCAAGTGGCTCGAGATCGCGATCATGCTGCTGGCCGGCTGGGGCTTCTGGAGCGTCAACGTGCAGCTGCTGCTCGCCTGCGTGTTCCTGATGGGCCTGCACTCCACGCTGTTCGGCCCGGTGAAGTTCGCCTACCTGCCGCAGCACTTGAGCGAGCGTGAGCTGACCGGCGGCAACGGCATGGTCGAGATGGGCACCTTCGTCGCGATCCTGCTCGGCCAGGTGGCCGGCGGGCTGCTGGTCGCGATTCCCGAGGTCGGCCGGCATTTCGTCGCGTTCACTTGTATCGGCGTCGCGCTGATCGGGCGGGTCGCCGCGCAATCGATACCCGCGTCGCCGCCCAGCGACCCGAACTTGCGCATCAACTGGAACCCGGTCACCGAGACCTGGCGCAACCTGATGCTGGCGCGCCAGAACATTGTCGTGTTCCGGTCGTTGTTGGGCATCTCGTGGATGTGGTTCTTCGGCGCGGTGTTCCTGGCGCAGTTCCCGTCGTTCGCGAAAGAGGTGCTGCACGGCGACGAGCAGGTCGCTTCGCTGCTGCTGGTGGTGTTCTCGATCGGAATCGGCACCGGTTCGTTGCTGTGCGAGGTGCTGAGCAAGCGGCATGTCGAGATCGGCCTGGTGCCGCTGGGCGCGATCGGCATGAGCGTGTTCGCGATCGACCTGTACTTCGCATCGCGCGGCCTGCCGCCGTCCGGCGCCCTGGCGCTGCGCGAGTTCGTCGCTCAGCCGACGCACTGGCGTGTGATGGCCGATCTGGCGCTGCTCTCGCTGTTCGCCGGCCTGTACAGCGTGCCGATGTATGCGCTGATCCAGCTGCGCTCGCCTGCCAGCCACCGTGCCCGCGTCATCGCGGCCAACAACATCCTGAATGCCCTTTTCATGATCGTCAGCTCGATCGGCGTTGGCGCGTTGCTGGCCGCGCACTTCACCATTCCCGAGGTGTTCCTGATCACCGGCGCGCTGAATGCGGTGGTCGCGTTCTACATCTTCATGCTGGTGCCGGAGTACCTGCTGCGTTTCGTCGCGTTCGTGGTCACGCGCGTTGTCTACCGCTTCAAGGTGCGCGGCGACGAGCACATCCCGACCCAGGGCGCGGCGATCCTGGTCTGCAACCACGTGAGCTTCGTCGACCCGGTGCTGCTGATGGCGGCCAGCCCGCGGCCGATCCGCTTCATCATGGACCACCAGATATTCAGGATGCCGGTCCTCGGCTGGTTCTTCAGGCTCGCGAAGGCGATCCCGATCGCAGCGCAGCGCGACGACCCCGCCACCTATGAACTGGCGTTCGAACGTGCCCGCGCCGTGCTCGCCGATGGCGAGCTGCTGTGCATCTTCCCCGAAGGGGGGCTCACCCGTGACGGCGAGCTCGGCGAGTTCAAGGGCGGCGTGATGAAGCTGCTCGAGACCAACCCGGTGCCGGTCGTGCCGCTGGCGCTGCAGAACCTGTGGGGCTCGTACTTCTCGCGCGTCGATGGCGCAGCGATGAGCAAGCCGTTCCGACGCGGCTGGTTCAGCCGCGTCGCGCTGGTGGCCGGCGATGCGTTGCCGCCGGCCGGAGTGACGCCGGTCGCGCTGCGCGAGCGGGTGTCGAGCCTGCTCGCGTCCTGAGCCGCCGGTTTCCCGTTCAAGCCCTGGAGTCGTTCAAATGGCCTTGCAGTTGAGCCGCGCCGCCGTCGTGCGGGTGGTTCCCTTCGCCGCGTTCATGCTGCTGCTCGTCGCGCGCGGCGCAGTGCCCGCCGAGGGCTCGGCGGGCATCGACGCGCGCTGGGTCTACGGCATCACGGTGCTGGTCGTCGGGGGCCTGCTCGCGTGGTTCTGGCGCGAGTACGGCGAGCTCGTGCCGCAGACCTGGCCGAACCTGACGGAATCCGCGCTCGCCGCCGGCGTCGGCGTGGTCGTGTTCGCGCTTTGGATCAACCTCGATGCGCCTTGGATGCAGATCGGCGAACCGTCGGCCGCTTTCCTGCCGCTGGACCCGCAAGGCCGGCTCATCTGGCCGCTGGTGGCGGTGCGCTGGATCGGCGCGGCACTGATCGTGCCGCTGATGGAGGAGCTCTTCTGGCGCTCGTTCCTGATGCGCTGGATCCAGAGCCCGCAGTTCGAATCGGTGCTGCCGCAACGCGTCGGGATCAGGGCGATCGTGCTGTCGACTTTCGTCTTCATGCTCGCGCACACGCTGTGGCTCGCGGCGATCGTCGCCGGGCTCGCGTACGCGTGGCTGTATGTGCGCACCGGCAAGCTGTGGGTGCCGGTGATCGCGCACGCGGTCACGAACGGGGTTCTGGGGGTGTGGGTCGTGGCGACTGGAAACTGGGCGTTCTGGTAGCCAAGGGATCGGACGAAGCGGGCGCCGCACCCGGCCGCACCGCGCCGATCCGCTCATACTCCGCAATCACCTGCGCCCCGAGCAACAGCAGCGTCGCAGCAATCTCCAGGCTGAGCAGCACCACGATCGCGGTCGTCAGCGACCCGTAGACCACGCTCACCTGCGACAGCGTTGCGAAGTACCAGATCAGCGCATGGCGCGTCAGCTCCCACAGCAGCGCCGCGGTCACGCCACCGATCAACGCGTGGCTGATGCGCAGTCTTCCGACCGGCATCACCAGGTAGATCGACGTCAGCACGAAGATCTCGCCGGCCAGCCCGAGCATGTAGAGCAGCGCGCCCGACACGCCATGCAGCGACCAACTGCGCCCCAGCAGTTCGACGCTTTCCTGGCCGATGGCCTGCAGGCTGCCGGCGACCAGCGTGACCAGCAGCATCCCGACGCCGAGCGACATGATGTACAGGTAAGGCATCAGCGCGGAGATCAGGAAGTGACGCCGGCGAACGGCCGCGCGGTGCAGGAAGATCACCGACATCGCGTTCTCGAGAACGGTGAAGCCGAGCGAACTGAAGAACAGCATCGTCACCAGCAACACCCAGCCGAGCAGCTCGCGGTGATTCAGGAAGTTCGAAAGCTCGTGGACGATCGCTCGCGATTGCCCTGGCACCAGCCATTCCAGATAGCGCCCGAGAGTCTCCAGCAGCGCTGCCTGGTCGATCACATGCGACACCGCGATCACCAGCAGGATCAGCAGCGGCACGATCGACAGCAGCGCGTAATACGCAACCGCACCGGCCAGCAGCAATCCCTGGTTAGCCCGAAAGGCCTTCAGCGTGTGCCAGGCGAACGCGCCTGGATGGCGCAGAACCTCGCGCGCCCGGTGGGGGAATTTCATGGGGCATGCTAACGCGCGACCGCCCGGCGCCGCACCCGGCGCGCTGCGCCCGGCCGTCAGGCGGTGGGGATGCGCTCCGAAATCTCGCGCAGCGTCTCGCTGGTCGGGGCCGACTGGCGGGTCGCCATGTCGCCGAGCGCGACGATGCCGACGATCTTGCGTTCGGCATCGAAAACCGCGAGGCGACGCACCTGCTCGTCGCCCATTTGCTCCAGAACCTCTTCGACCGAATCCCCTTCGCTGCACCAGCGTACTTCGCCGGTCATCACGTCGGACACGAGCGATTCCTGCGGGATCATGCCGGTGGCGACACCGCGCACCGCGATGTCGCGGTCGGTCACCATGCCGACGAGCGCATCGCCGTCGCAGACCGGCATCGCGCCGATGTTCAGGTCGTGCATGCGCTGCGCCGCCGTCTGCAGCGTGTCGTCGAGTTGGATGACGGTCACGCCGCGGGTCATGATGTCTCTGATCTGGGCCATGTGGCTCTCCTGTGCAGCGAGTAGTGGAAGCAACAGGCCGTCGTCCACTCCGCCGATTTCAGGCTATCCCTCGGTGCCACGCCGGGCCATCGGGAGACGGCGGCTCCACACGTAAGAAATCTCCGACGGTCATGCCACGCTCGCGCAAAGGGTCAGACGCCGCGGGCCCGATCGTCGTGGAAGCGGCGCACGAACGCGCCGAACGCGCCCGCATCGAGCGCATCGCGCATTTCGCGCATCAGGTTCACGTAGTAGTGCAGGTTGTGGATGCTCGCGAGCATCGGCCCGAGCATCTCGCCGCAGCGGTCGAGGTGGTGCAGGTAGGCGCGCGAGAAGCCGCCACCGACAGGCGCGCTGCCCTGGCAGGTCTGGCATGCACAGGTCGGGTCGAGCGGCCGCTCGTCGCTTTTGTGACGCGCGTTGCGGATCTTCAGATCGCCGAAGCGCGTGAACAGGTGGCCGTTGCGCGCATTGCGCGTCGGCATCACGCAATCGAACATGTCGACGCCGGCGCCGACGCC
>JANMAW010000414.1:0-6767 GCA_031360005.1 Rhizobacter sp. | reverse complement strand
GCCGAGGCCAAGGCCATGCTCGGCAAGGTGCCGGGCAACATCGAGGCGATCCGCCCGATGAAGGACGGCGTGATCGCCGACTTCACCGTCACCGAGCAGATGCTCAAGCAGTTCATCAAGATGGTCCATCCGCGCTCGGTCCTGCGCCCGAGCCCGCGGATCATCATCTGCGTGCCTTGCGGTTCGACCCAGGTCGAGCGCCGCGCGATCCGCGAGTCGGCGCTGGGCGCCGGCGCATCGGACGTGTACCTGATCGAGGAACCGATGGCCGCCGCGATCGGCGCCGGCCTGCCGGTCAGCGAGGCGAGCGGCTCGATGGTTGTCGACATCGGCGGCGGCACCACCGAGGTCGGCGTGATCTCGCTGGGCGGCATGGTCTACAAGGGCAGCATCCGGGTCGGTGGCGACAAGTTCGATGAATCGATCATCAACTACATCCGCCGCAACTACGGCATGCTGATCGGCGAGCCGACCGCCGAGATGATCAAGAAGAACATCGGCAGCGCCTTCCCGGGCTCCGAAGTGAAGGAGATGGAAGTCAAGGGCCGCAACCTTTCCGAAGGCGTGCCGCGCAGCTTCACGATCAGCAGCAATGAAATCCTCGAGGCGCTCACCGACCCGCTGAACCAGATGGTCTCTGCCGTGAAGAACGCGCTCGAGCAAACCCCGCCCGAGCTCGGCGCCGACATCGCCGAGCGCGGCATGATGCTGACCGGCGGCGGCGCACTGCTGCGCGACCTGGACCGGCTGCTCTCCGAAGAAACCGGCCTGCCGGTGCTGGTCGCCGAAGACCCGCTGACCTGCGTTGTGCGCGGCTGCGGCATGGCGCTGGAGCGCATGGAGCGTTTGGGCAGCATCTTCACTTCAGAGTGAGGGGCATGAGCCTGGAAAGCCGGCACGTTCAGCGCGTTGCCGGCTTTTTCATTTCTTTCACAGCGCACTGATCGCTCCGACGCAGCCGCCATGTCCATCGGGACCATCGACAGAACCCCGCCTCCCTTCTTCCGACAGGGCCCATCGGCGCTGACGAAGCTGATCGTGTGTTCGGCGTTGGCACTGTTCCTGATGGCCGCCGACAATCGCCTCACGATCACGCGCCAGCTGCGCGCCGTGCTCGCCACCGCGCTGTACTACCCGCAACAGGTGCTGCTGGCGCCGGTGCAGGCGGTCGAAGGCGTGGCCGGGTATTTTCTCGGCCTCAAAGGCGCGCTGGCAAACGAGGAAGCCGCCAGGCTCGAGATTGTCCGACAAGCTGTCAGTTCGCTGCGCCTCGAGCCATTGCTCGCCGAGAACGCCCGACTGCGCGGCTTGCTGGAGTTGCGGCCGAGTCTCAAGGTGCGCTCCCAGACGGCAGAGGTTCTTTACGAAGCGTCCGACCCGTATTCACGCAAGGTCATCATCGATCGCGGTGCGACCAACGGCATCGTCGTCGCGTCGCCGGTGATCAACGAGACGGGCGTGCTGGGGCAGGTCACGCGCGTCTATCCGCTCTCGAGCGAAGTGACGCTGCTGACCGACAAGGACGCCGCGATTCCCGTCCTCAACGCTCGCACTCAGGCGCGCGGCGCGGCATTCGGCGGCGTGACGGTGCCGGGTGGCAGCATGGAGATGCGGTTCATGGCCGGCAACGCCGATGTGCAGGTCGGTGACGTGCTGACGACCTCGGGGGTCGACGGCGTCTACCCGCCCGGCCTGCCGGTCGCCAAGGTCGCCAGCGTGGACCGCAAGCTCGACTCGGGCTTCGCGCGCATCCTGCTCGTCCCCAATGCACGACCCGACGGCGTGCGCCATGTGATGGTGATCGAGCCGGTGGGCCTGCAGATGCCGGCGCGACCCGAGCCGCCGGCCGCGGAGACGAAGGCGCCGGCCGGGAAGAAGGGTGGGCGCAAATGAACTCGCCAGGCACCGGGCGGGCGCGATGATCATGCCGCGAATCACCGACCAGTTGCTGCTGCCGGTCAATTCGTTGTTCGTCGGCTTGACGCTGCTGGTCGCGTTCGCTTTCAACATGGTGCCGTTCGGGCGCGTGCCGATGCGGCCCGATCTGGTCGCGCTGGTTCTCGTGTTCTGGAACGTGCATCAGTCGCGCCGCGTCGGCGTGGGCGTGGCGTTCCTGTTCGGCCTGATGATGGACGTGCACGACGGCGCGGTGCTGGGACAGCACGCCCTGGCCTACACGCTGCTGAGCTTCGTCGCGGTCACGATCCATCGCCGGCTGCGGTGGTTCACGGTGCCGTCGCAGGCGGTGCAGATCCTGCCGCTGTTCTTCGCGGCGCACGCGGTGTCGCTGGTCGTGCGCATGATCGCCGGCGGCATGTTCCCGGGCTGGCAGGTGCTGCTCGCGCCGGTGTTCGAAGCGCTGCTGTGGCCGATCGCGACATGGTTGTTGCTCGCGCCGCAGCGCCGCGCCCCCGATCCGGATCAGAATCGCCCGTTGTGAGCCGTTCAATGACAGAACTTAAAAACGTCGAGCAGGAAGTCGGGCGCTTCCACATGCGGCTGGCGGCCGCCGCCGCGTTCGTGCTGTTCGCCTTCGGCCTGCTCGCCGCGCGGCTCGTCTACCTGCAGGTCTACAAGAACGAGGAGCTCTCGACGCAGGCCGAGAACAACCGCATCACGGTGGTGCCGATCGTGCCGAACCGCGGGTTGATCCTCGACCGCAACGGCATCGTGCTCGCCAACAACTACTCGGCCTACACGCTGGAGATAACGCCGTCGAAGGTCGATGACCTCGAGGCGACGATCGATCGCCTCGCCGAACTGGTCGAGATCCAGCCGCGCGACCGCAAACGTTTCAAGCGGCTGACCGAGGAGAACAAGAGCTTCGAGTCGCTGCCGATCCGCACCAAGCTGAGCGATGACGAGGTCGCCCGTTTCACCGCGCAGCGCTTCCGTTTCGCCGGAGTCGACATCAAGGCGCGGCTGTTTCGAAACTACCCGCTCGGCGAGGTCGGCAGCCACCTGATCGGCTACATCGGCCGCATCAACGAGGCCGAGAAGGAGAAGATCGACGATTCCGAAGACGAAGCCAACTACCGCGGCACGCAATACATCGGCAAGCTCGGCGTCGAGCAGAGCTACGAAGCCGATTTGCACGGCGCGACCGGCTTCGAGGAGATGGAAACGAGCGCCAGCGGCCACCCGGTGCGGCGCCTCGACAGCCGGCCCGCGACACCGGGCAACGCGCTGGTGATGTCGATCGACATCCGGCTGCAGGCGCTGGTCGAGGAGCTTTTCGGTGACCGCCGCGGCGCCCTCGTCGCGATCGACCCGCGCAGCGGCGAGGTGCTGGCCTTCGTCAGCAAGCCCAACTTCGACCCGAACCTGTTCGTCGACGGCATCGACGTCGAGAACTGGAAGGCGTTGAACGATTCGCTCGACAAGCCGCTGCTGAACCGCGCGCTGCGCGGCACCTACGCACCCGGCTCGACCTACAAGCCGTTCATGGCGCTGGCCGCGCTGACCCTCGGCAAGCGCACGCCCCAGCAGACGATCTACGACCCTGGCTACTACAACTTCGGCAACCACCGCTTCCGCGACGACAAGGAAGGCGGGCACGGCACGGTCGACATGTACAAGTCGATCGTGCAGTCGTGCGACACGTATTACTACATTCTCGCGAACGACCTCGGCGTCGATGCGATCCACGATTTCATGGCGTCGCTGGGGCTGGGCCAGCTCACCGGCATCGACATGCAGGGCGAGTTGCGTGGCACCTTGCCGTCGATCGAGTGGAAGCGCAATGCGTACCGCAAAAAGGAAGCGCAGAAGTGGTACGCCGGCGAGACCATCTCGCTGGGCATCGGCCAGGGCTACAACGCCTTCACGATGTTGCAGCTTGCGCAGGCGACGGCCACGGTCGCGTCCGGCGGCCAGCGCTTCAGGCCGCACCTGGTGAAAGTGGTCGAGAACTTCGAGACCCGCGTGCAGCGCCGGAAGGTCGGCGAGACGTTGCCGGCGTTGCCGTGGAAGCCGCAGGACGTGGCGGTGATCCGGCGAGCGATGTACGGCGTGACGCAGGAGGGCACGTCGCGAGGGTCGTTTCTGAACGCCGCGTATCAATCGGGCGGCAAGACCGGCACCGCGCAGGTGCTGGAGATCAAGGCGGGCGAAAAATACAACGCCAGCCGCATCGACGAACGGCACCGCGACAACGCGCTGTATACCGGGTTCGCGCCGGTCGATGCGCCGCAGATCGCGCTCGCACTGGTGGTCGAGAATGCCGGCTTTGGCGCTGGCGCCGCCGCGCCGATCGCACGCCGGGTGTTCGACTACGTGCTCGCCGGCCAGTACCCGAGCGAGGCCGACATCGCGGCGACGCGGCTCGGCCAATCGACCGCACCGGTCGGCGTGGCGCGGCCCGCGGCGTCGGTGGCGCTGCCCGGCGTCACGATCGACGGCGCGTCGGCCGCGCTGCTGACGAACGCGCCGCTGACGTCGGCGTCGATGTCGGCGTCGTCCGTGCCGGCCTCTCCCGTGGCGGCCGCGGCATCGGCAGCCGCGTCGGCGGCGCCCGCGCTGTCGTCAGCTTCGTCAGTGGCGGTACAGCGCGTCGCGCTCGACGCGCGGAACGAGCGCCGGGCTGCTTCCAAGCCGCCCCCAATCCCCGCCGCAGGGCGCCCGACAAATCCGTCCACCAACGGCCCGCGCCCGTGAGTGCCGTATTCGACCGGCCTTCGCCGTGGCAGCGCATTCGGCCCATCTTCAGCGGCTTCGACGGACCGTTGCTGATTGCGATGCTGCTGCTCGCCGGGGCCGGACTGATCACGTTGTACTCGGCCGGCTTCGACGCCGGTACCCGCTTCGCCGACGACGGTCGGAACATGCTGCTCGCGCTGGGTGTGGTGTTCGTCGTCGCGCAGGTCTCGCCGCAGACCCTGATGAAGCTGGCGGTGCCGCTGTACATGCTCGGCGTCGCGCTGCTCGTGGCCGTCGCGGTGATGGGCGTCACGAAGAAGGGGGCGACGCGCTGGCTGTATGTCGGCGTCGTCATCCAGCCCAGCGAGATCCTGAAGATCGCGATGCCGCTGATGCTCGCGTGGTGGTTCCAGCACCGCGAGGGCCACCTGCGCGTGCCGGACTTCGTGATCGCGCTGCTGCTGGTGCTGATACCGGTCGGGTTGATCGTCAAGCAGCCCGACCTGGGGACCGCGATCCTGGTGCTTTCGGCCGGGCTGTACGTGATCTTCTTCGCCGGGCTCAGCTGGCGCCTGATCATCCCGGTGCTGGAGCTGGGCGCCATCGCGATCACTGCGATCGTGGTCTCGGAAGACCACATCTGCCAGCCCGAGGTGAAGTGGCCGATGTTGCGCGACTACCAGAAGAACCGCGTCTGCACGCTGCTCGACCCGACCACCGACCCGCTCGGCAAGGGCTTCCACATCATCCAGGGGATGATCGCGATCGGCTCCGGCGGCCTCACCGGAAAGGGCTTCATGAAGGGCACGCAGACGCACCTCGAGTTCATCCCCGAGCGCACCACCGATTTCATCTTCGCGGCGTTTTCCGAGGAGTTCGGTCTGGTCGGCTGTGCGGCCCTCCTGCTCGGCTTCATCTTCCTGATCTTTCGCGGTCTGATGATCGCGGCCGAGGCGCCCACGGTGTTCACGCGCTTGCTCGCGGGGTCGATCACGCTGAGTTTCTTCACTTATGCGATGGTCAACATGGGCATGGTCAGCGGCATCCTCCCGGTCGTGGGCGTGCCGCTGCCGTTCATCAGCTACGGCGGGACCGCGATGGTCACGCTCGGCCTGGGGCTCGGGATCCTGATGTCGATCTCGAAAAGCCGGCGGCTGATTCAGAGCTAGAACGCGGCGGGGCCAGCGGCCGGTTCACGCGGATCGCCGGCAACGTGCTCGGCAGGCCCGTGCGCCTTGAGCGCCGCCGGGTGAGCGTCCGACGGGACAGCGCGGATCGCCGGCAGCCGCACCGTGACAGCAAGCCGGGCGCCGGGCTGCGTGTCGATGCATCGGCAATCGTGACGTCGGCGCCGTGCTTCACGGCGATTTCACGCACGATCGCCAGACCGAGCCCCGAACCATCCACGTTTGTGCCGAGCGAGCGGTAAAGAGGGCTGGAAGACGAGTTCTCGCTCGGCCGCGGCGATGCCCGGCGCCCAGGTCGAGCCCCTTGACGCGTTGCTCGACGCTGTCGGCGGCGGTCAGGATCAGCACCGGCGCGCTCGCGCCGCGCGCGCGCAGCTTGCGCAACACCTCCAGGCCGTGCAGCTTGGGCAGGCCGAGGTCGAGGATCAGCAGGTCGAACTCTGCGACGCCAGCGCTGCATCGGCCTCGGTGCCGCTGCCCACCTGATCGACCGAATAGCCTGCGTTGCGCAGCGAGCGCAGCAGCCCGTCGGCCAGCACCTGATCGTCTTCGGCGATCAGGATGCGCATGCGTGTCTCCCGTCAGGCATGCCGTGGCTGCCTACGCAAACCGGCGCGCTTCATTGTAGGGATGGCCGGAAAATCGCCGCACAGGTACTGTACAAACATCCAGCTTTTGAGATAATGCCCGCAACACTCAGGAGAACCGCTTGGACGCAACCGCAAAAGCCGCAACCTCGGCCCCCCACTCCGGCGCTGCCGCCCTCAACACCGAAAAGGCCAAGGCCCTGCAAGCGGCGCTGGCGCAGATCGAAAAGCAGTTCGGCAAGGGCACGATCATGCGCTTGGGCGAGGGCGAAGTCATCGAAGACATCGAGGTCGTCTCCACCGGCTCGCTGGGTCTGGACATGGCGCTCGGCGTCGGCGGCCTGCCGCGTGGCCG
>JANMAW010000374.1:0-2108 GCA_031360005.1 Rhizobacter sp. | reverse complement strand
CCACTACCGCAAGCAAGCCACGAATGCCGGCAAGGCAGCGTCCGCTGCGGTCGAAACACCGGCCTGCGCCGATCCGGGGCCCTTTGTCGCCCCCCCCGTCGCAATCGTCGCCACGGCGCCCCCGGCACCAGCCGGCGCGCTTTCGCCGTCGGGCACCGGCACGGGCTCGGCAGCGAAACCCGCCACCGCGCCGCCACTCGAGGCCGCCGGCGCGCATTCGCCACCGGCCACTGCCACGGCGCCTCCCAGTTCCAAGGCGACCGCTACCGAGTTGCAGGGTCCGGCCAAGAAGTGACGCTGCGCGGTGCCCCCGAGGCCGCATCGGTTGTTGATCGTCGCGAGGCCATGGCCCCCCGGCTGACGGCGGCCACTGCGCCGCTGACGCACGAGATCGACGCGCTCGACGAGTTTGGCGCGACCCGTCGGATCTCGATCCCGGCCGAGCGCGCATTGACAGTGTTTGTCGACAACCGCGAGCTGGTCACGCTGATGACGCTCGGCGCCGCGCCCGAACTGCTGGTGCTCGGCTACCTGCGCAACCAGCGGCTCGTGGACGACGTGGGCGACATCGACTCGATCACCGTCGACTGGGACGTGCAAGCCGCCGCGGTGAAGACGCGCGCCGGCATCGAACACTTCGACCGGAAGACCGCCAAGCGCGTGGTGACGACCGGCTGCGGCCAGGGCACGGTGTTCGGCGACCTGATGGACGACCTCGAATCGATCCGGCTGCCCGCCGCCAATGAACCCTCGGCGCGCATCAGCCAGCGTGCACTCTACGGCCTGCTGAACGCGATGCGCCTGCAGGAGAGCACCTACAAGTCGGCCGGTTCGGTGCACGGCTGCGCGCTGTTCCGGCAGGACGAGCTGCTCACCTTCGTCGAAGACGTCGGACGCCACAACGCGATCGACACCATTGCCGGCTGGATGTGGCTGCACGGCGTCGGCGGCAACGACAAGATCTTCTACACGACGGGCCGGCTGACGAGCGAGATGGTGATCAAGTCGGCGCAGATGGGCGTGCCGATCATCGTGTCGCGCAGCGGCATCACGCAGATGGGCCACCAGCTGGGCGTGCAACTCGGCCTTGCGCTGTTCGGCCGCGCTATGAACCGCCACTTCATCTGCTACAGCGGCCTCAATCGCTTCGATTCGCAGCCCGAGCCGGCGCGGGCGACCTGAGCCTGCTCATCGATCGCCCGGGCCGCGCCGCCGCACCGGCGCGATGGTGCTCAGGGGCCGGTGGAGCAGCTCAGGCGTCGACGACCACTTCGAAGCCGCCGAAGATCACGCGCTGGCCGTCGAACGGCATCGGATTCTTGTCCATCTGCATGCGTGGGTCGGCCATGACCTTCTGCATGCCGGCGTCGCGCACCTGCCGCGACGGCCAGACGATCCACGAGAAGATCACGCTTTCGTCGGCAGTGCGCTTCACCGCCATCGGGAACGAGGTCAGCTTGCCTTCCGGCACATCGTCGCCCCAGCACTCGACCACCCGCAGCGCGCCGTGCTGCTTGAACACCTCGGCCGCCTGTTCGGCATGTCGTATGAAAGCCGTGCGATTGGCATTCGGCACCGCGGCAACAAATCCGTCCACGTAGTTCATCGTCGTTCTCCTTCGGGGGTGATGGCTTCGGCGGTGCCGAAGCCGGGTGATGTCGATCTTGCGCATCTGAGCATGGCCTGCGCGACGCGCACTCCTGCTTCGTCACGGCCACGGCGGGCGCTCCTGTTGCCAGCGGACGAAACCCGTCGCGATCGACATGATCGTCCATTTGAACCACCATCGCACGCGCGAGAATCCCCTCAGACACCGAGGAGGTATTGGCCATGGCAGCTGCGGCACAACCTTTCCGACTACACGTTGCGGACAGCGCGATCGACGATCTGCGCGAGCGCCTCGCGCGCACCCGGTTTCCGGATCAGGCGCCCGGTGAGCCCTGGGCGCACGGTGCGGACGTCGGCTATCTGAAGCAACTCGTCGAGCACTGGCGCAGCGGCTTCGATTGGCGCACGCAGGAAGCGCGTCTCAACGCCTTCGCGCAGTTCAAGGTGCCGTTGCATGGCATCGACGTCCATTTCCTGCACGTCCACGGCAACGGGCCGAA
>JANMAW010000304.1:0-1925 GCA_031360005.1 Rhizobacter sp. | reverse complement strand
TCGCTTCGAGCACGCTGAATGCGGCGTAACCGCGCGGCACGGGCACGCCGAACTGGCGCAGGATTTCCTTGCCTTGGTACTCGTGGATCTTCATGGTCGGCCTCGGGATGTCAGTTTTCAACGACGAGAGAGTCACCGCTCCTTGACGGGCGGCCCGAGTGGGCGCGACACCAGCGGGGGTAATAGGTCCGCACGGCAAGACCGTCAGCGCGCAGCGCGTGGCAGCGGTCGATCTGGAATGGCTGCCGGCTCGATTCGCTGTCGCCGCGGGTGTCGATCACCTCGCCGGCGAAGGCCTGCACCACCGCAGTCGGCAGCACCTGCGTCAGCTCGGTGATGTGGATGCAGCCCTGCACACCGCCGAGCCGTTCCTTGACGGCCTGGCGGAAGCCCCGCATCAGGTTCAGGCCCTCGAGCCGGCTGTAGATGTCGCCGTGGTTGTCGCACCCGCCCGGGTACGGCATCGCAGAGGTCTGCGCACCGGCTTCGACCACGTTGAAGTGCTCGTCGACGACAAGACGCAGCAGTATGTCGTGGATCGGCGCGCCGGCCGGCAGTGTTCCGGTGGCCATGCGAGAGTCATGGGTGCGCACGTCGGTGATTTGTGCGTCGACCTCCCACAGCCCGTTGCCGCGCGCATAGATCCGCACGTCGATGCTTCGGCGGTGCTTGAGTTGACGCTCGCTGGCAGCAGTCGGCAAGGCCATCGGTGTGGACGCAAAGGGGCTGGGAATCGGAAGTGCGGCGCTTCGAGCAGTGCAGGAGCGTAGGAAGACGCCAGCGATGCATGCAAATCGGCCGTCGAATGTAGCATGCTGTTTCGCCCCGAAGCTGACGCGATCGCGCGTCTCAGTTGGCGACCGGATCGGCGCCGTCGGAGTCGTCGGTCGAATGGTCGGCCGCGCGCAGCACGCGCCGGATCACGTCGGGCGAGAAGCCGCGCCGGGCAAGGAAACGCGCCTGCCTGGCGCGCTCGGCGGCGCTCGACGGCGGCCCATCGAACTTGCGCTCGCGCACCGTGCGCGCACGCGTCAGCTCGGTTTCAGCGAGCGCCTGCGCCGCGTCGGGCGGCAGCGCTACCTGATGCTGCTTGAGTTCCTGGCGAATGCGCAGGTTGCCGAATCGCGCGACCCGCGCGTGCACCCGCGCTTCGACGAAGCGCTGCTGCGACAAATACTTGTGCGCTTCGAGCCAGTCGAGCAGCGCATCGACCCGGTCGCCCGGCGCCAGCCCGGGTGCATCCGGGCCCGCTTCGACCTCGGTCTCGGCCATCGCATGCGGCAGCAGCTTGCGCCGCAACTCGGCGCGGCTCTGTTCGCGCTGCGCCAGCCATTGCAACGCGCGCGCCTTCAGTGACCGTTTCGGCTTCAGCGCCAGGCCCCCGTGCGAACTACTCTTTGACGACTTTCAGCTTCGCCGGCTTTGCCTCGGCCGCCTCGGCTCCAGGCAGCAAGCGGATGCCCGCTGCTTCGCGCACCTTGTTCTCGATCTCGAACGCCAGACCGGGGTTCTCTTTCAGGAACTCGCGCGCGTTGTCTTTGCCCTGGCCGATCTTTTCGCCGTTGTAGGCGTACCAGGAACCGCTCTTTTCGAGCACCTTCTGTTCGACGCCCATGTCGATGATTTCGCCCTCGCGGCTGATGCCCTGGCCGTACAGGATGTCGAACTCGGCCGTCTTGAACGGCGGCGACACCTTGTTCTTGACGACCTTGACCTTGGTCTCGTTGCCGATGACTTCTTCGCCTTTCTTGATCGAGCCGATGCGGCGGATGTCAAGGCGAACGGAGGCGTAGAACTTCAGCGCGTTGCCGCCGGTGGTGGTTTCGGGCGAGCCGAACATCACGCCGATCTTCATGCGGATCTGGTTGATGAAGATCACCATCGTGTTGGTGCGCTTGATGCTGCCGGTGAGCTTGCGCAGCGCC
>JANMAW010000268.1:0-5781 GCA_031360005.1 Rhizobacter sp. | reverse complement strand
AGCCGGTGCTGGCGCGCTTCCTGATCGGGCAGATTCTCGGCCTCTCGGCCGGCGTGTTCGTCGGCGGCTTCGCAGCCGATCACCTGAACTGGCGCGTGCCGTTCTTCGGCATCGGGTTCGGCTTCGTGCTGATCAGCCTGGGCCTGTTCGCAGTGAACCGTCGCCTGCCCGCACACGCGCTCGTCCAGAGGCGCGGCCACGGGCACGCGCTGCGCCGCGTCGTCGGCGAGTTCGCACAGGTGTTCGCGCGACCGTGGGCTCGCGTGGTGCTGGCGACCGTGTTTCTCGAAGGCGGCTTTCTGTATGGCGCGTTCGCCTTCATCGCCACGCACCTGAACCAGACCTTCGGCGTGGCCATGGCGACCGCCGGCTCGATGGTGATGCTGTTCGGCTTCGGCGGCCTGCTGTTCGCGCTGGCGTCGGCGATGCTGGTGCGCCGGCTCGGCGAAGTCGGCCTGACCTGCTTCGGCGGCATGCTGCTGGCCGGATCGCTGCTCGCGATCGGCGTGGCGCCGCGATGGTGGTGGGCGATGCCGGCCTGCTTCGTCGCCGGGCTGGGCTTCTACATGCTGCACAACACGCTCCAGATCAACGCGACGCAGATGGCGCCGGAGCGGCGTGGTGCGGCCGTCTCGGCCTTTGCGTCGAGCTTCTTTCTCGGCCAGGCGGTGGGCGTCGCGGCGGCCGGCGCGCTGATCGCGCGGCTTGGCTCCGGCAGCGTGATCGCAGCCGGCGCGTTTGGCGTGCTGGTCGTCGCGCTGGGCTTCAGTCGCTTGCGATCGAAGCGCGGGCCGGCAGTCGCGGTGCCTGCCGCGCTCTGAGCCGCAGCGAACCCTTCAGCGCGATGGCCTGCGCCCCGGTCCGCCGCCCGCGGGGCCGGGGTGGCGCGGCCGATCGACATCGGCCGGAGCGCGGGAGCCGCCGTGCCGCGGCGGCGCCTGGCGTGCGCGCTCTTCGGCCTCGGCACGTGCCAGCGCCAGCAGGCCGTCCAGTTCGTCGACCGCGACGCCCTTCAGCGCGCAGAAGTTGGCCGGTGTCAGCGTCGTGATCTGGAAGTCATGCAACAGGCCGGCGCGGTTGCGGCGCTGCTGCTCTTCGAGTTCGCGCCGCGATTCCTGGTTGGCACGGCGGCGTGCAAGTTCATCGAGCGCGACCTGGCGATGTTCTACGCTGATCTCGCCACTCGGCTGGCCGTCGAGATCAAAGCGATGCGTCGCTTTCGAGACCGCGATCAGGTAGGAGGTGCTGCCGGTATGGCGGCGAAAGAATGCCGACAACGCCTGCTTCGTGAACCGGCCCGGCGCGCGCTCCTGGATGTCGATCTGGATGCGCAGCTTCAGCGGCTTCACCGTGCCGGAGAACAGCGCGGGAAAGAGTTGCCTGAGTTGCTGCGCGCAGTCGACCGGCGACGGCTGGGCCGGCGTCGCTGGCGCCAAAGTGGTGTCGGACATGGAGCGCGATGAGGTACGAGAGAGGGCTGAATTGTGCCTGTCGCACGTCACCCGGTCGATACGGGCGGGACACGGCGCGAGCGAGCGCATCGACGCGGCGTCGTTGAAGTCGGGCGCCGCGCGGGTTGCGCACGACGCGGCGCGCGCTACGGTTCGTGGCGCACCGGGACGCTGTCGCCGAACACCCCGGTGTTGCCCAGATTGAGCAATTCGCGCGCACGCTGCAGGCTGATCAACGCATCGTGCGAATGGGATGAACGGCTCAGATGTTTCTCGATCTTCCAGACCAGCTCGATCATTTCCTTCGGTGTACTGGCGCGGCGCGCGCTCGCCAGCATCTGCCCACCGAATGATGATGCGTCCGGACGCAAGGTATCGATCAGAACATCGCGGACCTGACTCAGCAGCATCTCCTCGGTGATGTCTGGCTGCGCGACCCGCTTCGCCGCGCGGGCCGGCGCAGCGGGACGCGTCGGTACGCGCGACAGCGCGGCGGCACCGACCCTGACTTCCGGGTGCGACGCGCTGGCACCCTTGCGTACCTCGTGCACCTCGTGCACCTTGGGCACCTCGCGCACCTCGGCAGCGGGGGCGATTGCGACGGGAGCCGCCACCTGCACCGGTACGTCCGGTGTCGGCGCCGCGGTGACCGGTTGCTGCGCCGGCCGGTGCTTCGTTCGCCCGTGTTCAACGGGCACAAGCGCCGCGGGGGCGCTGACCGAGTCGGCAGCGAGCACTGCGTCGGGCTGCCGCGCGGGCAGAGCGGTCGATGCGGAGCCGAGCGCTGCCGGTGCGGTAGCGATCGCCTCCGACGGATGCGGGGGATCCGGCGCCATCACAGCCGTCAGCGCCTGCAAGACCGCCACCGTTGGCTCCACCTCGACGGCCGCATTCGCGCTGACGTGCGTCGGCGCGGCGACAGACAGCGCGCCCGGCACGGTCTCCACGGACTGCGTCACGCCGGATTCATGCGGCAACTCCACCAGGCCGAGCCGGACCAGTTCGTCGAAGTGGCTGGTCAGCGCGCCGGCCTGGTGCGCCAGCTCGAGCACCTCGCTCAGCGGCCGCCGTCCATCGACCAGAAACAGCACCGTCCGGTGCCGTTGCCCGATGGCGAGGCTGCGTCGGCGCATTTCTTCCTCGCCGAGCGGGGTCCGGACAGGGGCGGCTTGGGCGGACATTCGTGTGATTGTGAGGCGCTTGCGCCGTTCTTGTGTAACCAAGCCGCCTCAGGTGTGATCTATTGCCAGCCTCGTCCCTTCGTTGCCCGCGCGGTCCCGTGCTCCGGGATTGCGCACGACCTCGCTATCCGCGGTCAACCCGGGCCGACAACGCCAAGCGGAACCAGCGTCGAATCAGAACGCGGCGATGCCGGTGATCGCGCGGCCGAGAATCAACGCATGCACGTCGTGCGTACCCTCGTAGGTGTTGACCACCTCGAGGTTGACGAGGTGGCGCGCGACGCCGAACTCGTCGCTGATGCCGTTGCCGCCGAGCATGTCGCGGGCCAGGCGGGCGATGTCGAGCGCCTTGCCGCACGAGTTGCGCTTCATGATCGACGTGATGTCGACCGACGCGGTGCCTTCGTCCTTCATGCGGCCGAGTCGCAGGCAGCCTTGCAGTCCGAGCGCAATCTCGGTCTGCATGTCGGCCAGTTTCTTCTGGATCAGCTGGTTCGCCGCGAGAGGCTTGCCGAACTGCTTGCGGTCGAGCGTGTACTGGCGTGCGCGGTGGAAGCAGTCTTCGGCAGCGCCGAGCGCGCCCCAGGCGATGCCGTAGCGCGCCGAATTCAGGCAGGTGAACGGGCCCTTGAGGCCGCGCACCTCGGGGAAGGCGTTCTCCTCGGCGCAGAACACGTTGTCCATCACGATCTCGCCGGTCACGCTGGCGCGCAGCCCGACCTTGCCGTGGATGGCGGGCGCGGACAAACCCTTCGCGCCCTTGTCGAGAATGAAGCCGCGGATCGCACCGGCGTCGTCCTTGGCCCAGACCACGAACACGTCGGCGAACGGCGAGTTGCTGATCCACATCTTCGCGCCGCTGAGCGCGTAGCCGCCGGGCACTTTTTTCGCACGCGTGACCATGCTGCCGGGGTCGGAGCCATGGTCGGGTTCGGTCAGGCCGAAGCAGCCGATCCACTCGCCGCGCGCCAGCTTCGGAAGGTATTTCTGCTTCTGCGCTTCGGTGCCGAATTCGAAGATCGGCACCATCACCAGCGAGCTCTGCACGCTCATCATCGATCGGTAGCCGGAGTCGACCCGTTCGACCTCGCGGGCGACGAGCCCGTAGCACACGTAGTTGAGGGCCGCACCGCCATAGGCCTCGGGGATGGTCGCGCCGAGCAGGCCGAGTTCGCCCATTTCGCGAAAGATGGCCGGGTCGGTCGTGCCCTCGCGGAAGGCCTTCAGCACGCGCGGCGCGAGTCGGTCCTGGCAATACGCAGCGGCGGCATCGCGCACCGCGCGTTCGTCGTCGCTCAGCTGTTGATCCAGCAGCAGCGGGTCGTCCCAGTGAAACGTTGCTTTGCTCTTCGCCATGGTCGGGTGCTCCGGTGCGCGGGGATGAGAGGTTCTTGAAGAATACGCGAGACGAGCCGTCTCGGCCAATCGGCATCACCGTCGTCACGACGGTCGGTCCCACGCACGGACCGCGATCGGTGCGTTCATTGACGATGCTGTCGACATGTTCGGCGGCACGCTAGCATCGGCAATCCGGCCTTCAGCCTTGGCATGTCCACCCCCGCCCACAACACGAGCGTTGCGTTCGACGTCGTCACCTTCGGCGAGGCGCTGCTGCTGCTGGTCGCCGACCGGCCCGGGCCGCTCGAAGGCGCAGAGAGCTTTCACAAGCGCAGCGCCGGCGCCGAAACCAATGTCGCGATCGGGCTGGCGCGGCTCGGGATGCGGGTCGGCTGGGCCAGCCGCCTCGGCGCCGATTCGATGGCCCGCTACCTGCTGGCCACGCTGCGGGCCGAGGGCATCGACTGCTCGCATGGGGTGTGTGACGCGTCGCAGCGTACCGGCTTCATGTTCAAGGGGCGCGTCGCCGGCGGCAGTGACCCGCCGGTCGAATACCACCGCGACGGTTCGGCCGCCAGCCGCATCGGCACGGCCGATGTCGATGCAGACTGGCTGCGCTCGGCCCGGCACCTGCACGCCACCGGCGTGTTCCCGGCGCTGTCAGCCAGCTGCCTGGAGGCCGCGCGAACCGCGATGGCGGTGATGCGCGAGGCCGGCCGCACGATCTCGTTCGACCCGAACCTGCGGCCCACGCTGTGGCCGTCGCCGCAGCAGATGCGCGACTGCATCAACCAGCTCGCGGCGCAGGCGGACTGGGTGCTGCCGGGGCTCGAGGAAGGCCGGTTCCTGACCGGTGAAGCCACGCCCGAGCGCATCGCGCGGCACTACCGGGAGCGCGGCGCTAAGCTCGTGGTCGTCAAGCTCGGGCCGGAAGGCGCGTACTACGACGGCTCGGCGGGTTGCGGGCGCGTCGCGGGGTTTCCGGTCGCCGAGGTGATCGACACGGTCGGCGCGGGCGACGGCTTCGCGGTCGGCGTCGTCAGCGCGCTGCTGGAAGGCCTGAGCGTGCCCGACGCGGTAACGCGCGGCACCTGGATCGGAGCGCGCGCAGTGCAGGTGCTTGGCGACACCGAAGGTATGCCGACGCGCGCGCAGTTGCTGGCCGCGGCGCTATGACGGCGCGGCGGGCTCTCGCGCGGCGCTATGCTTGATGACAGATCGCGCCGCGATCGCTGCCGGCGTTTCGCGCCCGACCGTGGCGCCGACCGCCTTCTCGATTGACACCTTGGCCTGATCCCAACCCAACCCGGAAACACTCCATGAAGCTCCAAGACAAAGTCTGCATCGTCACCGGCGCCGCCAGCGGGATCGGCAAGGCAATCGCCCTCACCTACGCGCGAGAAGGCGGCAAGGTCGTCATCGCCGATCTGAACAAGGGCGCGGCGCAGGCCGCCGCCGACGAGATCCGACGCGAAGGCCTCACCGCGATGGCCGTGGCGATGGACGTGACGAGTGAGGACCAGGTCAATGCGGCCGTTGCCGAGGTCGTGGCGGCCTACGGCGGTGTCGACGTGCTGGTCAGCAATGCCGGCGTCCAGATCGTGCACCCGGTCGAGGAGTTCCCGTTCGCCGACTGGAAGAAGATGCTCGCGATCCACCTCGACGGCGCATTCCTGACCACCAAGGCCTGCTTCCCGCACATGAAAGCGTCGGGCAACGGCGGCAGCATCATCTACATGGGCTCGGTGCACTCGAAGGAGGCCTCGGTGCTGAAGTCGGCCTACGTGACGGCCAAGCACGGCCTGATCGGG
>JANMAW010000246.1:0-2955 GCA_031360005.1 Rhizobacter sp. | reverse complement strand
TGACCGCGGTGGCGGCGAGCGCGCGATCGAGCGGTTCGCGCTGCGCCAGGCAGGCGAGATCGACGCCGGTGGAGTTGGCGCGCCCGCGTCCGGGCGCAGCCGCATCCCACCCGTACAGCGCGACCGGCGCGGCGATGCCTGCGGTCGCGGCCGGCACCAGCGGCGAGGCCAGCAGCGCTTCGACATCGACCGCCGCGTCGGACAACTGGTGCACGAACGACGAGTTCGCGCCGTTCTCGAGCAGCCGGCGCACCAGGTAGGCGAGGAGGTCGCGGTGCTCGCCGACCGGGGCGTAGACGCGCACCGGAATCACTTCTGGAATCAGGCCCCCCGCTTGAGCGGGGGGAGCGGGGTGTGTGGTCGCCGGCCGGCCCGCAGGGGAGTCGGTGTACCGCGAAACTTCGCGATACACCGACTCCCCCATGCCATGCAGACGCTGCATCTCGTACTTCGCGCCCTTGGCTCTGGCCATGCCGACGATCGCCGCGATGGTGCCGGCGTTGTGGGTCGCGAACTGCGGGTAGATCACGTCGGCGTGGGCGATCAGCGCGCGTGCGCAAGCCAGATACGCGATGTCGGTATGGTGCTTGTGCGTGAACACCGGGTAGCCGACGAGGCCTTGCTCCTGCGCCCGCTTGATCTCGCCGTCCCAGTAGGCGCCCTTCACCAAACGCACCATGAAGCGCAGCCCGTGGGTGCGCGCGATGCGCGCGACCTCGTCGACGACCTCCAGCGCGCGCGTCTGGTAGGCCTGCACCGCAATGCCGAAGCCGCACCACTGCGGGAACTCGCGCGCGATGCGCTGTGCGAGCGCGTCCAGCACATCGAGCGAGAGTTCGAGGCGGTCGCTCTCTTCGGCATCGATCGTCAGGTTGATGTTGGCCTTCGCTGCTGTCGCGATCAGTTGCCAGACCCGCGGCAGAAGCTCGGTGAAGACACGTTCGCGCTGCGCATCTTCGTAGCGCGAGAACAGTGCGCTGAGCTTGATCGAGATGCCGTCGGCACTTTCGGGGTTCGGTGCGGCGTGGCGACCGGCGATCGCCTCGATCGCGTTCAGGTACGACGCCAGATAGCGCCGCGCATCGGCCTCCGTGCGAGCGCCTTCGCCGAGCATGTCGTAGCTGAAGCGCAAGCTGCCTTGGGCCTTGCGCGCCGCAGCCGCCTCGGCCATCGCTTCCTTGATCGAGCGGCCGAGCACGAACTGCCGGCCGAGCAACTGGATCGCACGCACCGTCGCGGCAACGACCGTCTGCGCGCCCAGGCGCTTGAAGAGGCCAGGGTCGGCGCCGTTTTCGGGCAACAACCTCTTCGACAGCGCGATCGCGCTCGCCGAAAGGGTCGCGAGCATCTGGTGCGCACCGCCGCTGCTCGGGTCGAAGTCGGCCTTGCCGAGCTGGTCGGCGGTCAGTGCGATCGCGGTTTCGGCGTCGGGCACGCGCAGCAGCGCTTCGGCCAGCCGCATCAGCGCCAGGCCTTCGGCGCTCGAGATCGGGTACTCGCGCAGCAGCGATTCCATCGCCCAGAACGGTGCGGGCTTGTCGCGCACCGCCTGCACCCAGGGTCGAGCGGTGCGAACCGCAGCGGGCCAGTCGACCGAGCCGCCAAGCGAGCGCAACAAGGCCGACAGGACCTCCGGCTCGGGACGGTAGGGAAACGGCAGGCGGGCGGAGGCGGGTGGCGCAGTGAACATGGGTGACCTCTGGTGCAGCGACATATTGCCAGCCTGGTTTCAAGCGGCTGGAGTTGATACTTCGTCGAGGAAGGCAGGGCTGGTTTGGCGGCGTGCGTGGCGGGTGACTGCGACGGAGATCACTGATTCGAAGGCGAAGAGCTCGACCGCGCAGTCGATCCCGGCAGCGCTCAACGCGGACAGCGGATTCATCGCGCGCCGAAGATGGCGGTGCCGACGCGCACGATCGTCGCGCCTTCGGCGACGGCGGCTTCGAGGTCGGCGCTCATTCCCATCGACAAGGTGTCGACCGCGAGTCCGCTCGCCTGCAGGTCTTGCAGCAACGCTTTCAATGCGCGGTGCGGCGCGCGTTGGGCCGCGACATCGTGCGCTGGTTCCGGGACCGCCATCAGCCCGCGCAGCACCAGTCGCGGCAGCGCCGCGACGGACAGTGCAACCGCAAGCACCTCGTCGGGGCGCAGCCCGCTCTTGCTCGCCTCGGCGCTGATGTTGACCTGCAGGCACACCTGCAATGGCGGCAGGTGCGCGGGGCGTTGATCGCTCAGGCGCTGCGCGATCTTCAGGCGATCGACGGAATGGACCCAGTCGAATTGCGCGGCGACGCTGCGCGTCTTGTTCGATTGCAGCGGCCCGATCAAATGCCATTCGAGCTCGCCCCGCAGGTCGGCCAGCGCCGCAATCTTCTCGACGCCTTCGAGCACGTGGTTCTCGCCGAAGCGGCGCTCTCCGGCCGCAACCGCAGCACGCACCGCTGTTGCATCGAAGGTCTTGCTGACCGCCAGCAACGTGACGCTTCGCACGGGCCTCCCGGCCTGGGCGCACGCACGCGCCACGCGCTCGTGAACTTGTCTTAGGTTGTCAGCGATCATCGCCATAATGCGCCGAGTATCCCGCAGCCACCCTGCGTGAGTCGCGCGCGGCGCCAACCCATTCGACGATCCATGGACATCACTCAACTGCTGGCGTTTTCGGTCAAGAACAAGGCGTCCGACCTGCACCTTTCGGCCGGGCTGCCGCCGATGATCCGGGTGCATGGCGACGTGCGGCGCATCAACGTCGATCCGCTGGACCACAAGCAGGTTCACGGCATGGTGTACGACATCATGAACGACTCGCAGCGCAAGGCGTACGAAGAGGTGCTGGAGTGCGACTTCTCGTTCGAGATCCAGGGCCTGGCGCGCTTTCGCGTCAACGCCTTCAACCAGAACCGCGGCGCCGGCGCGGTGTTCCGCACCATCCCGTCGAAGATCCTGTCGCTGGAACAA
>JANMAW010000222.1:0-10943 GCA_031360005.1 Rhizobacter sp. | reverse complement strand
CCGCGCGCCCGCGCTCGGCCACCCGCGGGCCTACGATCGCGGGAATAGCCCAACCCCCCGCGGCCACGTCACGCTTCCTTGCGCAGCGACGGGAACAGGATCACGTCGCGAATGCTCGGGCTGTCGGTGATCAACATCATCAGCCGGTCGATGCCGATGCCGCAGCCACCCGTGGGGGGCATGCCGTATTCGAGCGCGCGGATGAAGTCGGCATCGTAGTACATCGCCTCTTCGTCGCCGGCTTCCTTGTTCGCGACCTGGGCCTGGAAGCGTGCGGCCTGGTCCTCGGCGTCGTTCAGCTCCGAGAAGCCGTTCGCCACTTCGCGCCCGGTGATGAAGAGCTCGAAGCGCTCGGTAATCGACGGGTCGATGTCGGAGGCGCGCGCCAGCGGTGAGACCTCGACCGGATAGTCGATGATGAAGGTCGGCTGCCAGAGCTGGGCTTCGACCGCGGCCTCGAACAGGCCGAACTGCAACTCGGCGAGCGTCCAGTGCGCGGGCGGCTCGACACCCTGCGCCTTGAGCTTGGCGTGCAGCACCGTCGCGTCGCCGGCCTCGGCGTCGGTCAGCCCCGCGTGCTGGATGAGCGAATCACGCACCGTCAAACGCGCGAACGGCTGGTCCAGCGCCACCGGGCGGCCGGCGTAGGTGATCGCGGCCGAGCCTGTCGCGACCCGCGCCGCGTGGCGCAGCACCTCTTCGGTGAAGTCCATCAGGTCATGGTGGTCCCAGTACGCGGCATAGAACTCCATCATCGTGAACTCGGGGTTGTGCCGCACCGAGATGCCTTCGTTGCGGAAGCTCCGGTTGATCTCGAACACGCGCTCGAAGCCGCCGACGATCAGGCGCTTCAGATACAGCTCGGGCGCGACGCGCAGGAACATCTGCTGGTCGAGCGCGTTATGGTGCGTCGTGAAGGGCTTCGCGTTCGCGCCACCAGGGATCGGGTGCAGCATCGGCGTTTCCACTTCCATGAAATGGTGCTCGACCATGAACTGGCGGATCGAGGCGAGCGCCTTGCTGCGCGCCGTGAAACGGGCGCGCGCGTCCGCGTCGGTGATCAGGTCGACATAGCGCTGCCGGTACTTCTGCTCCTGGTCGGCCATGCCGTGGAACTTGTCGGGCAGCGGCCGCAGGCTCTTCGTCAGCAGGCGCAGCACGGTCACGCGCACCGACAGTTCGCCGGTACGGGTCTTGAAGAGCGTGCCTTCGGCGCCGAGGATATCGCCCAGGTCCCAGTGCTTGAAGGCCTCGTAGCGCTCGACGCCGAGCGCGTCCTGCGTGACGAACAGCTGGATCTGGCCCGAGCCGTCCTGCAGCGTGCCGAAGCTGGCCTTGCCCATCACGCGCTTGAGCATCAGGCGGCCGGCGATCACGACCTTCGACGCCAGCGGCTCGAGCGCTTCGTTCGGCGTATCGCCATGCAGGCGTAGCAAATCGGCCGCGTGGTGTTTCGGCTTGAAGTCGTTCGGGAAGGCAATGCCCTGCTGGCGGATCGACGCGAGCTTGTCGCGGCGTTCGGTGATCAACTGGTTTTCATCCGTCATGAGTGGCTCTCGGTGAGCGGGCAATTTTAGGGGGGCAACGCGGCGCGGCGAGCCGCGCGGGCGGGCGGCCGATGAAATTGGCGCCTTGCCCGAACCTCGAAGGCAGCATCACGTTTCTCGGCGTCGCCGCACGTCGGCGGCGTGGACTGCGCAACGGATGGCCGGACTATTGCGCGTCGTGATCGCGTGCTGCGCGGCCCGCTGCTGGCCGAGGCGCTATCGATGCCGGCGAAAGATCAGCCACTTGGGCGTCCTGAAGCGAACGATGCGCGTGTACAGCCACATGTACGACACGACGAACAGCAGCAGGAACCATGACAGCACGGCCGTGCTGTGCCACCACAGCAGGCTCGGGATCACCGAAGCCAGGCACAGCAGCCACAGGTAAGGCGAAGTCATCGAGTTGCGTCGCGTCAGCCTTCTGCGTTCGAGGTTTTCAGAGAGGGTCCAGCGGATCAGCCGGCGGTGAATCAGCGTGTGCAGGTGGATGCCGTCGGGCTCGGCCGTCGCGACGCCGCGGATCACCTTGCGGCGATAGATCGTGAAGATGGTTTCGAAGATCGGATAGGCGCATAGCAGCAGCGCGAAGATCGGCGAGACGCTCGGGTTTCTGTGGATCAGCAGCACGCTGAGCTCGGCCAACAGGAAGCCCAACAGGTAGGCGCCGCCGTCGCCGAGGAAGATCAATCCGGCGGGAAAGTTCCACACGAAGAAGCCGAGCACCGCCCCCGCGGTGATCAGCGACGCAGTGAAGATGAAATCGTCTCCGACCTGGAAGGCGACGTAGCCGAGCGCCAGGACCATCATCAACACGCACATCGACGCCAGGCCATTGAAGCCGTCGATGATATTGACGGCATTGGCGACTCCGGTGACCACGAAGACCGTCAGCAGCACAGCCAGCGGTGCCCACCGGATCAGCTGGTCGACACCGGGGATGTCGGTCCGGGTGATCACGGCGCCGAGCAGCCACAGCGCCAGGCTGGCCGAGATCGCGGTCGCCCACAGGCGCCGGCGCGGCGATACATTCTTTGTGAGGTCTTCGGCGATGCCGGCGATGAACGCCGGCAGGCTGCAGGCGAGCAACAGCCACAGATCCGGCGTCGCGGGCGACTCGCTGACCTGCGCGATCCCGGCCCCGGCGACGATCGCCGCCATCACGCCCGCCCCCCCCACGCGCGGCACCGGGCGGGCGTGAAACTTCTGCGGACCGCTGAGGTCGTGATCGGCCGACAAATGGCCGTGCCGGATCGACGATCGCATGATGAACAGCGTGGCGATCAGTGCGACCACGAAGCAACTGGCGAAGTAGGTCATTGGAAAGAGGCTCCGGGTAGGATTGTCGTATGTCGGTCCTCTATGTCCTTAATCTCATAGCGGCAAGCCTGCTCATCCTGTGGCCTCTGTGGTTTTCGCGTCGCATCCTGCATCTTCCGACGCTGAACCCGTTCACGATCGCGCTGTTGGTCAGCTTGCCGGTGGAGATGATGAAGCTGTTCGGCGGCCCCCTGGTGCTGCTCGATGACGGACTTTTCGATCCGGGCTACCAGTTCGCGGTGCTCGCATCGAACACGCTGCTGGTGTCGCAGATGGTCGGGTTGGTGTTCTTCTTCCGGTGCTGCGCCGTGCTTCGGATCGACCGGTCTTTGCCGATGCGGCGGATCGTGCTCGCCCCGAAGGATCTGCGCCGCGCCGCGCGCCTGTTTCTGCTGCTGTATCTATTCGCGTTCTGGCTTCTCGCAAGCGGCGAATTCGGGCTCGCCAACTGGGTGGCGAATCCGCGCGAAGGCTATCAGCTGTACCGTACCGGGCAGGGGCACTGGTATGCGCTCGCGATCACCTCGTTGTCGGTGTCGTTGCTGCTGAGTTTCCTGGCGCAGCCGAAAGCCGGGGCGGTGCTGTGGCGCACGCCCATCTACCTCGCTCTCGCCTACCTGCTGGGTTCGAAAATGGTGCTGCTGAGCGTCTTCACGTCGACCTTGATCTTCCTCTGGTTCATCCGATGGCGGCATATGACGAAGCTGCTCGCGTTCGGTGCGCCGCTGCTGTTCCTGCTGCTGATCTGGAACTTGTTCCTAGCGCTGGCCGACGGCTTTGAACTCCAGTCCATCCTGGAGTATTTCGACTACTACAAGAACGCGGCCGACTACTACCGCGGCTACCTGAACGACGAGATCCGCCTGTACTGGGGCGAGATCGCCAGCACGGCGCTCACGTCCTACGTGCCCCGCGCGATGTGGCCCGACAAGCCATCGGTGTACGGCATCCTGATCATCAACGAGATCTTCTATCCCGGCCAAGCCGAGCTGACCAACACTCCGGCGTTCGGTGGGGCGGTCGAGCAATTCGCCGACTTCGGTTTTGCGGGCGTCGTGCTCAGTGGCTTGTTCGGCAGCGTCACGATCCTGACGGCGGCCGCCTCGTACCTGATCTTCCGCCGCCCGGGGTTGAACCTGCGGAGGGTAACGCCGGTGACTGTGGTGATGCTGCTGGTGCAGTTCGTTCCGACCTTCGGTCTGTTCTTCCCGGGAGTGATGTACGCCATGCTGGCACTGCTGGTCGCACTCGCGGTCGGGCTCGTCAGAACCCGCTGGCGTCGGCGTGTCGCGCCGATGCTGCCGGCCGGTGCGTCGCAGCGCGAGCTGGGTCTGCACAAGCGCTAGCGCGTCCAGAACTGACTCAGTTTGCTAAAGTTCTTGCGCAACAACGTCGGCAGGCCGCCGACACCGTAGCGCCGCAGAATGTCGTGGTCTTCGCGCGACTTGCGCGCGATGCTCGCCAGCGATCGGTTGCTGACCCCGCCGACCCGCATCCGCACCAGAACCTCGGGAACGTACGCGACCTGAATCCCGCCTAGCAACAGGAAGCGCACGACGGAGTCATAGTCGGCGGCGATCCGGTAGCGTGTGTCGAACAGGCCCAAGCGATCGTAGACCGAACGCTTGACGTAGAACGTCGGGTGAGGGGGCATCCAGCCCTGCCGAAGTTTGGCAGGGTCGAAGGCGCCGGCCTTCCAATAACGCACGATCCGGTCGGGATCGTCCTTGTTGACATAGACCAAATCGCCGTACACCGCCTCGGCGCCCGAGGTCTCGAACGCAGCGGCGATTCGCTCAAGCACCGCGTCGTGGGCCATCAGGTCGTCAGCGTGCAGAAAGCCGATGACGTCGCCGTGCGATTGGCGGATGCCCTTGTTCAGCGCGTCGTAGATGCCGCGGTCGGGCTCGCTGACAAGAACCGGTATGCGCGCACGGTAGCGCTCCAACACCTCGCGTGTCCCGTCGGTCGATGCGCCGTCGATCACGACCGGCTCAACGCTGGGGTGGGTCTGCGCCAGCACCGAATCGAGTGCTTGGGCCACGGTGTCCTTGCGGTTGTACACCGCTGTCACAACGGAGATTTGCGTCATCTGCGAAAGCTCAAGAGGGGCATGGGTCAGGGCAGACCCAGACTGCGGTAGGCCGCGCGTGTTTGCTGGTAGGTATGTTCCCAAGAATAGCCGCGCGCGACCGTGAGGCCGGCGTGAACCTGCGCTGCGCGTCGGACGGGGTCCGCGACAGCGACGACCGCCGCTGCCACCGCCGCCGGATCCTCCTCGGAGACCACCGATAGCGCGTGGCGGCCGACTTCCAGAACGGCCCGACACGCGATGCACAGCACCGGGCAACCCGCGCTCATTGCTTCGATCACCGGGATTCCGAACCCTTCGTAACGCGAAGGGTAGAGCAGACACACGGCCTGGTTGTACAACCGGTTCAGTTCGGTATCGGTGACGAATCCGAGATGCTGCACTTGGCGGCGCACCGCCGGGGGCACGGCGGCCAGTTCGTCCGGCCGCAACGCGCCCCCGCCGACGCAGATCAGCTCCAACTCGGGAAGATGGGCCATCGCGCGCAGCGCGAGGTCGAAGTTCTTATATCCGCCGCGTTGTCCGACGAACAACACGAAGGCGCGCTCCGGCGCCACCCACGGCAACGGCGCAAAGGCCTCGTCGACGCCGTTGTGAATGACATGCAGCGCTTGGCCCGGCGTCTCGCCGACGAGTTCAAGGAGATCGTCGCGCGTGGCGTGCGAAATGCAGATCACAGTCTGCGCGGCGCGAATCGCCGCGAACTTCTGCGCCGAGTGCACCCACCGACGCGCGCCGGAGTGGCAGCGTTCATAGGTGAAGTCGTGCACGGTGACCACGCTCGGCGTCGCGGCGACGCTCGGTCGGCGGTAGTAGCTGGAATGGAACACGGCCGCGGCGTGCGGTAGCTCGCACCGGCGATAGCGCTCGAGCCAGCGTGCGCTTTGATATTGGAGCTGCAGCGCATCAAACGCGGGCGCCGCCTGAAGCAGCGGCTCGTGAAGCGTCAGGGTCGTGGCGATACGATCACGGGCCAGGCGCGCCAGCAGTTGGCGAACGTACACGCTGATGCCGCCATGGCGCTGCAGCGAGAACACGATGCCGTCAAGGATTAGATACGAGGGCGCCATGCGGACTTTGTTTTGCAATGGGGAGCGGGTGCCGCAAGGGTCGCCGTTGGGGGCGAACGAACCGGGCCGTGACCGCGCGAGCAGACGCTAGAGGGCGGGCGAGCCGGTGTGGCCGTCATCCGGCGGGAGTGGCAAGCCGAAGCCTTCACGCATCGCGCGCAGCCGCATCCAATACTGACGCGTGTCGTCGCGACCGAGGAGCCGCCGAAGCGTCGCCTTGATCCACAACAGCGGGATCTGGCTCAACACGACCACCGACGAAAAATGCTTTCGCAGTGCATAGATCTGATTGCGCTGGTAGTAGCGGATCGAAAAATCGGACTGCGGGCCGCCGGTCGCCAGGCTGATCTTGTGCGCGATGACCGTGTCCGGCAGGTACAGCAGCCGAAGACCCGCGCGCCGCATTCGCCAGAAGAAATCGGTGTCCTCGAAATACACAAAGTATGCCGGATCGAACAGGCCGATCTGCCTGAAGGTTCCCAGCGCGAACAGCACGCAGCAGCCGGGCGCGACTTCGGTCCAGCCGACGGCCTGCCGCGTGGCCGCGTGGAGCCGGCCGGCACCGAGGTGGGCGCCCTGAAACCCCCTCCAGAACACGAAGCGGCCGCCGGCATACCAGTTGCGCGCCGGATCGTCGAAGTAGGTGATCCGAGGCGTGACGGCATCGGCCTGGTACGCGCGTCGCTGGGCCAGCAGGGTCGCGAATAGCGCTGCATCGAACTCGGTATCGTTGTTGATGAACAGGATCTCTTCGACGCCGCGTTGCGCGAAGTGCCGTACGCCTTGGTTGCAAGCGGCCGCATAGCCGATGTTCGCTTCGTTACGGAGCAGGTGCACGCGCGCGTCGCCGAATCGACTGAGGACGTCGACACTCGTATCTGACGACGCGTTGTCGATAACCAGCAGCTCGAAGTCGCCCGGCTGCTGCGCCACGCAGCAATCGAGAAATGGGCGCAGGTAGGCCGCGGCGTTGAAAGTGACGGTGACGACGCCGAGCGTCATTGGTGTCACCGCGCGGAGGCTCCGTCGGTGCGGGCGGCGCAATAGATCTCTTCGCCGGCATCGGGAAACACACGCACTGCGGCCGCTTCTATCACCTGGAACAGATAGCCGGCGATCGTCAGCGGGCGATTCTGCGCAAGGCGCTTGCTCTCAAGTTCGCGGTGCCCACGTCGCGCCATCGTGCTGAGGTAGAAGATGCCCCGCGCCAGGCGCACGTGCGTCGTCAGCTGCTCGACACGAAGACCGGCGCTGCGCAGCGCCTCGGCCAGCGATCGGGGCGAGAAGACGTTGAAGTGACGCGGCGGCTCAAGGCCGCGCCAGGCGGGTCCGAACAGCCGCGCTCCGAGGCCCTGGGCGTTGGGTGTCGTGATCATCAGGCGCCCGTTCGGTCCCAGCAACGCTGCGAGCTGGCGCAGCGTCGCGAGCGGGTCCGGCACGTGTTCGATCACATGGCTTAGCGTGATCAGGTCGAAGCGCTCGGGCTGGGCCTCGACATCCTCGACGCTGCCAAATACCGGGAAGCCCAGCCGGTCGCGCAGGCGCGCCGCGGCGTTCGGGTCGGGTTCGGTCCCCATCACGCGCCAGCCCGAGTTGCGCATGCGCTCCAGGAACGCACCGCTGCCGCAGCCGACATCGAGCAGGCTGCCGCGCTGCGTGGCAGGCACGCGCATGACGTCCAGCTCGGCCGCATCGGCCACTGAAGGCAGAACCGACACAAGCCGCGCAGCGGCCCCGACGGGGCCGGGATGCGGATAGCCAAGTCGCCGCGCCAGTGCGAGCGCCTGCGCCTTTTGCCAGGTCGAGTTGCTGTTGGCCTGCGTTTCGGCGTGGGTGTAATAGTTGCGGTAGAGCTCGCCGATGTACTCCGGCGCCGGTCGCGGATCGAGCCAGAGGTGCCCGGTGCGCGGGTTCTCCCGGTACCGCCAGCTGCCCTCGGTACCGAAGAAGGCGTCGGCAACCGACGCGATCTTCACCACGCCGGCGTCCCCGCTCAACGGGCACGCCGATACGTCAATCAGTTTCATCGTGATGCCTGCCGGTCGGATGGAAACAGCGGGTTATCGCGAAACAGGCGTCCTAGCACGCGCCGATTGTTCGCAAGACTTTCCTTGTAGCGCGCGTCGAACGGTGCCCGAACGGCCGCCAGCGCGGTGCGCAGCGATGTCGACAGCAAGACGATTCCGAAGGCAAGCCATCCGGCGGCCCGGCCGTGATGCTTGCGGAAGTGATAGATCGAGCCATATGCCCCGTACCACAGCGTAACGAATGGCACCGCGACGGCGCTGCGCGACTTTAGGTGCGTGATGCGCGCATCCGGGCAGATCACGACGCGCTTGCGGGGATCGCCGCGGCGCAGGCGAATGCACAGGTCGCAAACGTCTTCGACCGTCAGGAAGTACGCCGGGTCGTAGCCGCCGATGCCGACGAGATCATCGGTGCGCGTCAAGATGCAGGCTCCGGAGGCGAACAGGACGTCCTGTTCGTCGTAACGCCGAACCCGAGCGTAGAGCCATCGCGTGACCCGCGCCGGCAGGAGCCGCCAAATCAACAGATGGTGCAAGCCCCAAGCACGGTGGAAGCTCGAGTGCGGAGTGCCGTCGGCGTCGACATTGACAGGGGCGACGGCCACCGCGTGGGGCTGGCGGTCGAGGTAGACCGCCAGCGCGTCCAACGCCCCTGGATGCAACACGACGTCCGGATTGATGATCGCGACGTAGCGCGAACGCAGCTGCGACAGCGGCTGGTTGTTCGCTGCCGCGAGGCCGACATTCGCGGTATTGAGCACGACCTGGATGCGCGGGTCGGCCTGCGCGAGCGCTGTCAGCACAACGGCGGTGCCGTCCGAGGAGGCGTTGTCGACCAGCCAGAGTCGCCAGTCGATTCGCTGGGCGACGAGCGAGTGCACGAAATCCGCGATCTCGTTCGCCGAGTTGTAGGTGACGGTGACGATCGAGAGGGTCGGTGCGACCGGTGTCGACGGGATGCGAATGGTGTCCATGAATCGTGTCAATGGGCCGACAGAATCGACAGGCGCAAACGCCCGACGAACTGCCGGCCGGCGAGGATGGCAGCCGTCACGCCCCCGAGCCCGGCTAGCGCGCGCAGCGGCAGCGGCAGCGCGTTCGAGGACAAGCCGACGATCGCCAGCGCAAGCAGGCTGGCGAGAACCATTCCCCATGGCGTAAGCCGTCGCAGCGAATCGGCGCGGCTGCGGGCGGCTGCAGGTGCAGCGCCGTTCCTGGCCATCAGGCTCATGCCTATCGCGTCGACCGCAAGTCGCGCGATCCAGACGATAAGCAGAAGCGCGATCGACGACGACCGGGCGGCGAGGTACAGCAGCCCGAGGTAGACGGGCATTTCGGCCGCATGCAGCAACGCGACGGGTCTGGTGAGGCCGCGGCTATTCAGTTCGAGCATCGCCAGCGCCGCGCTCGCAATCAGGCCAATGCCGACGATGCCAACGACGAGCACCCGCGCGGCGTTGTCGGCCAGCGCGTCCCCGAGCCACCAGCGCATCAATGGTTCGGCGGCGAGCGCCATCCCGGCGCCGCCCAGCGCGGCCGCGCAGAGCACCGCGCCTTGCGCATCGGCGAGCAGGCGGCGACTGTCGGATGCGCCGCCGCGAGTGGTGCGGGCGACGAGACGCGGAAACAGAACGCTGCAGAACGCCGTGATCAGGACCTGCAAGCGGCCGATCATCTCCATCGGCAGCACGTAAGCCGCGATGACGGCGCTGGAAAACAGGCTGGCGACGAAGAAGCGGTCGGCGAAGACAATCGTCAGGCCGATCAGGTTCGACAGAAACAGCCACTTCGTGTAGCCGAAGACGCGCCGCGCGTGAACCGAGGTCGCGCGCGAGGCGCACCAGCTGGCGCGCGTCGCGAGCCCGCAGGACTGCAGCAACGCAAGCGTCAATACGACGCGCGCGAGACCGACGATCCATGCGAACAGCCGCAGGTCAGAGGAGAACGAGAACAGCAGCACCGGTGCGATGCCGATCAGCGTGCCGTGGAGCAACTGCAGCGAACTTGATCGGCCGAACCGTTGTTCCGCCTCGAGAAACCCGCGCAGCAGCGAGCTGGCGACGAAAACCGGCGCGAAGCCTGCGAGGATAAGCAGCGCAGGCCGGGCCGTGTCGATCGCGTGACCGGAGACGGTCTGCACCGCAAAGGCGCACGTCAGCCCTAGCAGAAGCGAAAACAGCAAGCCGACGATCAGCACGCCGTGAAACACGCTGACGACGCGCCGCCGACTGCCGCGCGCGAGCGCGACGCTGATGAAGTAGGTGGATGCGCGCCCGAGGCCTCCGTCCAGCACCGCGAGCAGGCCTACCGCAGCCAGCATCACCGTGAAGGCCGCGAAGTGGTCGAGATCGAGTTGTGCCCGGATCAGCGGCACCGACAGCAGCATCACCAGGGCCGGCACCGCGGCTCCGGAGACCTGAAGCAGGAACGCCGAGCGCAACTGCATCGGCGCCGCCGTCACGCCCCGGCCACTATCGGACGGCGCGCGGACGCGCAGCGTCGGACGGCGTGACGCGGTATCAGTTCACTCGTAACTGTCATAGGTCTGGAAGCCCGAGGCGCGCACAAGGACGTCGCGCTGGGCCGACGAAAAGTCGGCCGACACCATGTCTCGTACGAGGTCTTGCAGCGTGGTCTTCGGCGACCAGCCTAGCTGCACACGGGCCTTGCTCGCGTCGCCGAGCAGCGTTTCCACTTCCGTCGGGCGGTAGTAGCGCGGGTCGACCTTGACCACTACGTCGCCGGGCGCGCACGCCGCCTTGCGTTGGCCTTCGATCGGATCGACGCGGGCCACCCGCGCGACTTCCTGGTCGCCTTGGCCCTCGAAGGCCAGCGTGATGCCAAGTTCCGCCGCTGAGAGTTCGACAAACTGACGCACGCTGTACTGCAC
>JANMAW010000218.1:0-2131 GCA_031360005.1 Rhizobacter sp. | reverse complement strand
GCCGCCGCGGCGGCGATGACGCCGATCACGCAGGTGCTGACGGCGTGCACGCTGTCGGCGGTGATCGTCGTCGCGATGTGGCAGAGCGCGCAGACCGGCGGCACCGCCGGCGCGTTCGTCAGCTTCGTCGCGGCGATGCTGATGGTGGTCTCGCCGATCAAGCACCTGTCGGAGGTGGCCGGGCCGATCACGCGTGGCCTCGCAGCGCTCGACAAGGGCGTCGCGCTGATCGACGCGACGCCGGCGGAAACGGGCGGCAGCTTCGACCCCGGGCGCGCGCGTGGCGCCGTCGAGCTGCGGCAGGTGTCATTGCGCTACCGCGACGACCAGGCGCCGGCGCTCGACGATGTGAGCTTCGAGCTGAAGGTGGGCGAAACCGTCGCGCTGGTCGGGCCGTCGGGTGCGGGCAAGTCGACGCTCGTGAACCTGCTGCCGCGTTTCCTCGAGCCGAGCGCCGGCAGCGTGATGCTCGACGGCCGGCCGCTGGCCGACTGGAACATGCACGCGTTGCGGCGCCAGTTCGCGCTGGTGAGCCAGGACGTTGTGCTGTTCAACGACAGCGTCGCGGCGAACGTCGCGCTCGGCGCAACGGTCGACCGCGACCGCGTCAACGACGCGCTGAAGGGCGCGAACCTGCTCGACTTCGCGCAGACCCTGCCGCTCGGCATCGATTCGACGATCGGCCACAACGGCAGCCAGCTTTCCGGCGGACAACGCCAGCGCCTCGCGATCGCCCGCGCGATCTACAAGGACGCGCCGATCCTGATCCTCGACGAAGCGACCTCGGCGCTCGACTCGGAATCGGAGCGCCTCGTGCAGCAGGCGCTCGAGGTGCTGATGCGCGGCCGCACCAGCCTCGTGATCGCGCACCGGCTCTCGACGATCGAGCGCGCCGACCGCATCATCGCGCTCGATGCAGGGCGCGTCGTCGAACAGGGCAGCCACGCCGAGCTGCTCGCCCACGGCGGCCTGTACGCGCGCCTGCATGCCTTGCAATTCAGGAGCTGACGATGACGAATCAACCGACCAGCCGCTACCCGCTGCCCGAACTCGACCAGTTGCCCGACGACATCCGCGCGAAGATCCTCGAGGTGCAGGCGAAGGCCGGCTTCGTGCCGAACGTGTTCCTGAGCTTCGCGCACCGGCCCGCCGAGTTCCGCGCGTTCTTCGCGTACCACGACGCGCTGCTGCTGCGCGACACCGGGCCTGAAGGACTGACGAAAGGCGAGAAGGAGATGATCATCGTCGCGACCAGCGGCGCCAACGGCTGTCTCTATTGCGTCGTCGCGCACGGCGCGATCCTGCGCATCTACGAGAAGAATCCGCGGATCGCCGACCAGCTCGCGACCAACTACCTGAAGGCCGACATCACGCCGCGCCAGAAGGCGATGCTCGGCTTCGCGATGAAGGTGTGCAACGCGTCGTACGCCGTCGCCGACGACGACTTCGCCCAGCTGCATGAGCACGGCTGGACCGATGAAGACGCGTGGGACATCGCCGGCATCACGGCCCTCTTCGGCCTGTCGAACCGGATGGCGAACGTGACCTCGATGCGCCCGAACGACGAGTTCTACCTGATGGGGCGCGTGCCGAAGGCCGGCCGATGACCGACGCGCCGGCGGCGCGCGCCGCAAGCCATCCGCGTCGCTGGCTGATCTTGTCGCATGCGTTCAATGTCGACGGGCGCGCCGAGAGCGTGACGATCACCGACAAGATGCCGCACCTGCTCGCCGCCGGCGTGATGCCGGTGGTGCTGAGCAGCGTGATGGGCTCGCACGACGATCGCTTCCCACACGAGCAGCTGCTGCCCTGGGGCCCGGCGGGAATCCGCTTCGACCTGCGCCACCTGCTCGCGCGGCGCTGGGAGCGCGGCGCCCTCTACCGCGTCGTGATGTTGTTGTCGAGCACGCTGCTCGCGCCGTTCATCGTGCTCGAGCGACTGCTGTGCGGGCTGCGCAGCCAATGGTCGTGGGCGCTGCCGGCGGCGCTGCGCGGTGCGCGAATGATCAGGCGCGGCGAGGTCGATCTGGTCTACAGCACCGGCGGCGTGTTTTCGGCGCACCTGGCCGGCTGGTGGCTGAAGCGCCGCACCGGCTGCCGCTGGATCGCCGAGGTGCACGACCCGCTGGTC
>JANMAW010000193.1:0-1982 GCA_031360005.1 Rhizobacter sp. | reverse complement strand
AAGCTCGCGCGCCTTGCCGGCGAATCCTTCAGCTTCATCACCGGCCTCGATCTCGCTTATCTCGACCTCGAACGCAAGCCACCGGAGAACGTCGAGTTCGGTCCCAACGCCGATCCCGCCGACGAGAACGTCGCGATGGATGAAGACGACAGCCTTCCGTGGCCCGACGCCGCGAAGCTCAGCGCTTGGTGGCAGGCGAACGGAGCGAGATTTTCTGCCGGCACGCGGTATTTCATGGGTGCGGTTCCAACGCCGGCGACCTGTGCCGAAGTGCTGAAGACCGGCTTCCAACGACAGCGCATCGCCGCGGCGCAATACCTCAGCCTGTTCGCGCCGGGCACGCCGCTTTTCAACACGACCGCGCCGACATGGCGGCAGCAGCGGCTGCTGGCGCGGATGGGCGTTTGATGCCCACAGTCCTTTCCCAGCGGCTCTCCGTGATGTCGATCATCGCTTATCGCAAGGGGGTGCTGACCTTGAGCCACGGGCGATCGGCCGCCACATTGGCGAGTGCGGTGGATGGCCGGTCGCGGCCATCTCTCAAAGACTGCGCCGCATGGACATGCTGATCAAGCTCTACGCAACAAGGTTCGGCGAAGCCGCTATCCGTCCGGAATCCGTCGTCGGGTCGGCCCTGGAACTCCGAAAGCCGATCGGCCCCGAACACGCCGCCGTGGCCCGCTGGGTGGCCACGCGCTTCGGCAGCGGCTGGGCCAGCGAGGTCCAGGTCGCGCTGTCCAATCGACCGGTCAGCGTGTGGATCGCCACGCAGCAGACCGAGCTGCTCGGCTTCGTTTGCTACGACGCCACCGCGCGTGGCTTCGTCGGCCCCATCGGCGTAGCCGATAGCGCGCGCGGCCTGGGCCTGGGTTCGACGCTGCTGCACGCCTGTCTTCAAGACATGCGCTCGGCCGGTTACGGCTATGCCATCGCGGGCGGAGTCGGTGCGCCCGAGTTCTTTCGCCGCGCCGCGGGCGCCGTCGACATTCCCGATTCGACGCCGGGGCTGTATGCGGGTCAGCTGATCCCTTGACAGCGCGACGCGGTGCGTCGGGTCAGGTGCAGTGGTCCCGACTGTTCCCTCCCATGATCGACGAGGCTTGGCCGGCACACAGTCGAAGGTCATGCGCCATTCGACGCGGTCTGGCGTACTGTGTGATCCGGTCTCGGCGCCTGTTCGCGCCGAAGCAGTGGCCCTGGGCGGACGTGCATGCCGTGCGAAGCCCGCTTGCATGGAGGCACGACGGCATGCACCGATTCGTACACCCGCCATGAAGACGCCCGACGACGACGAGCGCACCGTCATCAAGAGCGTCGCTGGCGCCGGCGGCGCGCCGCGCCCGGGCCTGCTTGGCGAATACGCCGATGCACTGCCCGCCGCTACCCGACTGCACGAATTCGAGATCCTGTCGGTCATCGGCCAGGGCGGCTTCGGCATCGTCTACCTGGCGCACGACCTGACGCTCGACCGCCGGGTCGCGATCAAGGAATACATGCCCAGCGCGCTGGCCACTCGCACGCAGGCGATGACGGTGTCGGTGCGCTCGGGCCGGCACGCCGAGACCTTTGCGGCGGGCCTGCGCAGCTTCGTCAACGAAGCGCGGCTGCTGGCGCGTTTCGACCACCCGTCATTGCTGAAGGTGCATCGTTTCTGGGAAGCGCACGGCACCGCCTACATGGTGATGCCGTACTACGCCGGCATCACGCTCGGCAAGCTGCTGACGCAACTCGGCGGCCCGCCCGACGAGGCGCGGCTGAAGGCACTGCTGTACCCGCTGCTCGATGCGCTGGAACTGCTTCATGAGGCCCACTGCTATCACCGCGACATCGCGCCCGACAATATCCTGATTCTGCCCGGCGGCCGGCCGCTGCTGCTCGACTTCGGCGCGGCGCGCCGCGTCATCGGCGACATGACGCAGGCGTTGACGGTGATCCTGAAGACCGGCTATGCGCCGGTGGAGCAGTACGGTGAGCTGCCCGGT
>JANMAW010000171.1:0-10587 GCA_031360005.1 Rhizobacter sp. | reverse complement strand
GAACTCGCGCAGCCGATCCTCGAGGTGCATGTTTCGCAGCAGCCGCCGTCGACGCTGCCGTTCCTGCCGGAGCGCTTCGCTGAACGTCTCGGCGAGGCCGAGTTGCGCATCCGCGCCATCGACGAGGCCGTGCCGATGCTCGGCGCGGTGCTGAGCTACGGCAGCATCGCCGCGCCGCTCCAGCAGGTCTGGATGGCCACCGAGGCGGCGGAGCCGCGGCGTCTGCGCAGCCGTTTCGGCCAAAGGGTCGAGGCACTGAAGAACGTCGAGCGCGGTGTCGAAGTCGACGCCGGCATCGCCGAGCGCTTCGACCTCGCGGTCATTGCCGAAGGCGGCGTGTTTTCGGATCAGGTGCGCGAGGCCTCCGGTCCGCAGGACCGGTCGACGGTCCGCCATGACTACCGGCAGACCGCATGGGTCGGCAAGGTCGGGTTCGACCCCGCGACCGGCGCGCGATCGAACGGCGTCGCCTTCGAACGCTTCACGCGCCACGGCCCGGCCGCGCTGTTGCCGCTGAAGGAAGGCGGCGCCGGGCTGGTGTGGTGCGTGCCCGGTGACGACGACCCGGTACGCGAATTGAACGACGCCCAGCGCGTGGCCGTGCTGAACAGCATCTTCCACCCCGCCGTCGGCCGCATCGCGTCGATCTCGCCGCTCAAGTCGTTCGCGCTCGGCCTGAACGCCCAACGCACGCTGACCGACGGCCGCACCGTGCGCATCGGCAACGCCGCGCAGACGCTGCATCCGGTCGCCGGCCAGGGCCTGAATCTCGGGCTTCGCGACGCGTTCGAGCTCGTCCATTCGCTGTCGCGCAACGCCGATGTGGACGCGGTGCTGCGCAAGCTCGAATGGCAGCGCGGGCCCGATCGCTGGGCGATGATCGCCGCGACCGATTTCCTCGCGCGCAGCTTCACCTGGAAGCTGCCCGGTGCCGGCGCGGCGCGCGGGCTCGGCATCGCCGCATTGCAGGCGCTCGGGCCGCTGAAGTCGGCGCTGGCGCGGCAGATGATGTTCGGGTCGCGGTAGAGCGCGAAGCGAGGGGCGAGGGGGTGGAGCGCGTGAAGCGAATGCTGCCTGCGCAGCATTCGTAGCGCGGAACGCCATCGGGCCTGCAAGCCCGATGGCCCCGTATACGGGGATCGACCAGCGCAGCGATCGGCGAAGGCCGGGGGCTCGATGCCCGCGGCCCGAGAGAGCGCCTGGATGGCCTTCAATGCGTCGTGTCGTCTTCGGGTCGCACGGTAATCACGATGGGCAGAAAGAACTCGCTGCCGACGACGGTCCGGGCGAAAAGATAGTTGCGACGAGCCCGCTCGGTCAGCTCGTCGATGTCGACGAGCCCGTTCCGGTCACACGGGAATGCGTAGCCTCGGCCTTCGTTGAAGAGTGAGCGAAACCTCAGTTCGTGCGTGCGTTCGCCGTCAGGCGATGTGCGAAGTCGGTCCATCTGATGTCTCCTTGCCGTGGCTCGAAAGTACCCTGCTGTTGACTGGAAGTACGTTGCCGCGCGGTGAAGTCGGACAGTCGTCCGTACGGCGACGAGGGCCGGCGCTTGCGCCAGCGTTGGCACTGCGCCACGCCATTCGTTCGAGGCCCGGCATGCAATCGCGCATGGCGTCGAAAATTGCGCGGAAGTCGTGACCGCGGGTGCGGCGCCCGTGAGTGCGGTGCCTATCCTCCACGGATACCGCACGGCCCGGCGCGCTCAGGCCCGCGGGCTCCATCGCATGACAACCTGGGAGATGCCCGGATGATTCGCCACCTCTTGATCGGCGCGGTACTGGCGGGCGCGTTGCTGCTCAGTGGTTGCGCCTCCGTCGTCAACGGCCACAACCAGAGTGTCTCGGTGACCACGAAAAGCCAGGGCGTCGAGCTGTCGGGCGCCAAATGCTCGATGACCAACGACAAGGGCGTGTGGTACGTGACGACCCCCGGCTCGGTGAGCGTGCACCGCAGCTACGGCGAGTTGACGGTGAACTGCGCGTCGGTCGGGTTGCCGAACGGGATCGCGGCGGTCAAATCCTCGACCACCGGCGCGGTGTTCGGCAACATCCTCCTCGGCGGCGTGATCGGCGCCGGCATCGATGTGGCGACAGGCGCTGCGTACAACTACCCGAACACCATCGCGATCGACATGGGCCAGTCGACGCGCATCGAATCTACGCCGGTGGCGCGACCCACCCCGCCGCCGGCCCGCCCCGCCGCCCCGGCCGAACCCTCGACGGCCAGCGTGCGCGTGCCCTATCTCAACGACTCGCAGCAGCGCCAGTACCGGGCCTACCTGACCAAGGCCCAACCGCGGGCCTTCGCCATCTCGCTCAACGGACATTTCGCCTACACGGTCGGCACCGTGCCGCTCGACAAGAGCCTGCCCGCCGATCCGAAGGAGCGCGCGCTGCTGCTGTGCAGCCGCTGGTCGGGCATGGGTTGCGAGCTGTATGCAGCTGACGACCAGGTCGTGTTCCAGGCCCTGCCACCACAGCCTCAGAGCGCCGACGTGCGGTCCCGCGCCGGCCGCTATCCGGCCGATCCGGCGCTCGCTGCCGCGAAGGTGCCCTACCTCAACGAGGGCCAGCTGGCCGAGTACCAGGTCTTCCTGACTCACCCGCTGCCGCGCGCGTTCGCGATCTCCGACAACGGCCACTTCGCGACGGCCTGGTCGAACACGCCGCTCGACAAGAGCCTGCCCAGTGACCCGAAAGAGCGCGCGCTGGCATGGTGCAAGGGCCAGGCCGGGCAGGCCTGCCAGCTCTACCTCGTCGACAACCAGATCGTTTACGCGCGGACGCCGTGAAGCGCGCGGCTTCACCTGGAAGCCGCCTGGCGCCGCAGCGGTGCGCGGCCTCGGCATCACCGCGTGGCAGCTGCTCGGACCAGTGAAGTCGGCGCTCGCGCGACAGATGATGTTCGGATCGCGGTAGACCACGACGCGAAGGACGAGGCGCCAGGATCAAATCGCCCTCGCGTCGAGCAGGCACTGCAGCAACGCCGCGGTCTTCATGAAGGCCATGACCCGATGACCAGCGACCGCCGGAGTTCTTCGCCGTCGGCGGCCGCGTTGCAGCGGGCGCCCAGGATTCGACCGGACTGCGCAAGCCCGCCCGTTCGACGATTCTTCGAGCTTCCGGCCGGGCGGCGCTGAATTGGGTGGTCTACCACCGTCACGTCGCGCGATCGGCGTCCGGGTCTGCCGCCACGATACCAATAAGTCTTCCAGCAGCCGAAAGGGGGCCAGGACCGTGAGCGCGAATCAGCGCCGTCGGATCCTCGCCCGTGAGTCTGGCTGCTGCCGCTCGCGCACCAACTCTGCTTGAGCCTTCCTTTCGGCGATCAGAAGCACGAGGTCGGCACTGGCTGCGCCGTCGGAATTTCCTGCCCATCCAACCGGCGACGCCACACCCATGACTTCATCTGTCTCCCCCGACGCCCCGTTGGACGCCGCGGCGCCGGCGCATCCGCGCACGCTTGGCTGGATCGGCACCACCGCGTTGGCCATGGGGGGCAGCAACCAGAGCTTGTTCATCCTGGCTGCGCTGTTCGCCGGGCAAGGCCAGATCCTGGGGCAGGGCAGCGCGGCTGTGCCGCTGCTGATCGTCGGGCTACTGCTCGCATGGGCCGCCGCGCCGGGATGGATCGAACTGGTGCTGATGTACCCGAATCGTGTTGGCGGCATTTCGGCCACCTGCGCGGAGGCGTTCCGTCCGTACAACCCGGTGCTGGCCAACCTGACCGGCGTCTGCTACTGGTGGGGTTGGGTGCCGACCTGCGGGCTGACGGCGATCCTCGCGGCTTCGGCCGTTCACGAGTGGTATCTGCCGGGGGTGCCGGTGACGGCGCTGGCAGTCGGTCTGGTCGTGGCGTTCATGCTTCTCAACCTGCTCGGCATCAAGTGGGTCACGCGGCTTGCCATTCCGGTGGCCAGCGCGTCCGCGGCGTTGGCCTTCGTGTCGGGGCTGGCACCGATTGCGGCGGGCCAGGTCGACTGGCGACTGGCGACGACGTTCCAGCTGACGACGCCGTTCGCCGGCTGGTTCGGCCAGCTGACCAGCCTGATGGCCGGGCTTTACCTCATCGGGTTCGCCGCGCCCGCCTTCGAGGCGGCCGCCTGTCATGTGGGCGAGACCATCAATCCGACGAAGGCCGTGCCCCGCGCAATGCTGGTCAGCGGCTTGCTGGCAGGCCTGTACTTCGCTGTTCTTCCGGGGGTATGGCTCGGCACCCTGGGATCGGAGCCGTTGGGCAAGGACCTGGCATTGGTGCTCGGGCCCACCTTCGCTCCGTGGTTCGGCAACGCGGGCAAGGCGGCCGCGATCTGGTTCATGGTGCTGAGCATGTTCTCCGGCACCTTGCAGCCGTTGGCAGGCGCCGCGCGTACCCTCTCGCAGCTCGCGGAGGACGGGCTGCTGCCGCGTGCGCTGGCGCGCCGCTCGCGCACCGACGCGCCCTGGGTCGCCACGCTGCTGACCGCCGCGATGTCGATCCTGTTCCTGCTGATCGGCGACCCGATCTGGCTCATCGCGGCCGCCAACTTCACCTACCTGATCAGCATCGCGCTGCCGAGCGTGGCGGTGTGGCTTCTGCGGCGCGATGCACCGCAGATGCATCGTCCTTACCGCGCACCGCGCGGGACCATCACGATGGGCCTGATTGCAGCGGTCGTCTGGGGGCTCTCGGCGCTGTTCGGGTTCGAGCAGTTCGGCCTCAGCACCGTGCTGATCGGCCTGGCCTTTGCCTACTCCGGATCGGCGCTGTACGCCTGGCGCCGCTACGACGACCGCAGGCGAGCCGGCCTGCCCGGTTTGGCCGGCACGCTGCAGGTCAAGCTGACCGGTGCGATGCTTGCGGTGCTAGTGCTGGACGGGGCGGGCTATCTGCTGGCCGTCAGCAACCTGCCGCAGCAACAGAGCGCGCTGATGACGGCGCTGTCCGACATCTTCGTCGCAGTCGCGATGTTGTCGATCACGGTGGCATTGGTTCTTCCCGGGATGATCGCGCACTCGGTGACGGAGGTCTCAAGCGCGGCGAAACGCCTTGCCACCGGGACCATGGCGGAGTTCTCACGCGCGATGAATGCGCTCGGGCGCGGCGACCTGGATGCCGCTCACGCCAGGGTCGACATCACGCCGGTGCGCATCAACACACGCGACGAAGTCGGCGACATGGCGGCGAGCTTCAACATCCTGCAAACCGAAATAGGCTCGGCCGCGGTCGGGCTCGCCGGCGCCCGTGACGGTCTGCGGCAGGCGCGCGGCGATCTGACCGACGCCAACGCCCGCCTCGAGCAACGCGTGCTTCAGCTGCGTCGCGCCGAGGAGCAGCTCTCGGGCGTGCTCGCTTCGATCGACAACGTGGTGTGGTCGCTGTCGCTGCCAGACTACAAATTGCTCTATGTCAACCCTGCCGTCGAGCGCGTCTCGGGCCGGCCGGTCGGCGACTTCTTTGCCGAGCACAATCTCTGGCTGAGCATGATCCACCCGGAAGATCGTCAGCGCGTGAAGGACGCGATGCGCGAGCTGTTCGCCGACAAGGTGATCATGCTCGAATATCGAATCGTGCGTCGGGACGGAAGCGAACGCTGGCTGGAGGACCGGGCCCGGGTCATCGCCGGACCGGATGGAATTCCGATCCGCATCGACGGCGTCTCGAACGACATCTCCGAACGGATGCTGCATGCCGAACGCATGGCGCACCAGGCGAATCACGACGCCTTGACCGGCCTGCCCAATCGCAACCTGCTCAACGATCGAATCGCTCAGGCGCTGGCGCTGGCGCGACGCTCGGATCGGCACGTCGCGGTGCTGTTCCTGGACCTCGACGGCTTCAAGTTCGTCAACGACAGCTTCGGTCACTCGTTCGGCGATGCCTTGCTGTGCTCCGTGGCCGCCCGACTCGCACGGGTCGTCCGGGCAAGTGACAGCGTCGCGCGACTCGGCGGCGACGAGTTCGTCATCCTGCTGCCCGACCTGGCGCACACCGACGCCGCCGTCCACGTCGCTGCAAAGGTGTTGAATGCGATGGCGTTGCCGATCTCGCAAGACGGCCGGGAACTGCACCTGAGCGCCAGCATCGGCATCAGCGTCTTTCCGCAGGACGGCGGAAGCGGCGACAGTTTGCTCCAGCACGCGGACGTGGCGATGTACCGCGCCAAGGCGAAGGGCCGCAACACGTTCCAGAGCTACTCGATGGAAATGGGCGTGCAGGCGCAGGAGCGCACCGCGCTCGAGGGCGCATTGCGGGTCGCGCTCGAACGCAATCAACTCGAGCTTCACTACCAGCCGCAGGTCGGCCGCGACAGCGGTCGCATCCTGGGCGTGGAGGCGCTGATTCGTTGGCACCATCCCGAGTTGGGCCTGGTGCCGCCGATGCGCTTCATACCGCTGGCCGAAGAAACCGGGCTGATCCTTCCGATCGGAGAGTGGGTGCTGAGGGCGGCCTGCGTCCAGATCAAGGCATGGCACGCTGCGGGCCACACCGCGTTGACCGTCGCGGTGAACATGTCGGCCAAGCAGTTCCAGCAGCAGGACGTGCCATCGCTGGTGCGCGAGGTGCTCCGCGACACCGGATTGCCGGCGCATTGCCTGGAGCTCGAACTGACCGAGTCGACACTCATGCACGACACCGACGCCGCCGTCGCGACGATGCGGCAGATCAAAAACCTCGGCGTGCGCCTTGCGCTGGATGACTTCGGGACGGGATATTCGAGCCTGAGCTATCTGAAGCGCTTCCCGATCGATGTTCTCAAGATCGACAAGTCATTCACGTTCGACGTCACCAGCGACGAGGGTGCCGCGTCGATCACGCGCGCGATCATCGCGATGGCGCGTTCGTTGAACATGCGCACAGTGGCAGAGGGCGTGGAAACCGCGGAGCAGCTGGAGTTCCTCGGCGCGCTCGGCTGCGACGTGATGCAGGGCTACCACATCGGCCGCCCTGTCCCGGCCGACCGGATGACAGCGCTGCTGCGCGACGACATGCGTCTCGCAGGCCATACGAACGGTCGCCAGCGATCGGCAGCGGTCGGCCCGGTCGCACTCGATGCATTGGATGATGCCGTTGCCCGGGCCTCGCGGGGCCTGGACCTTGCGCCGAGCCGCTACTGACGCGACCTTGCAGTCCGCTCCGCGCGGGGACGATGCTCATCTGGCGCCGAGCCTCAGGTGATCACCGTCGGTGCCGCGCGGCCGGTTCGTTCCCGGATGCCGGCCAGCCGATCGGCCAGTGCGATCAATCCACCGAGCGCCTGTTGCGTCTCGATGCCGTGCTTCGCCGCATCGGGCTCGAAGCGTTCGAGGTAGACGCGCAGGGTCGCGCCTTCGGTGCCGGTGCCTGACAGCCGGAACACGATGCGCGAGCCGTCGGCGAAACCGATCCGGATGCCCTGCGCGGTGCTGACCGAGCCGTCGACCGGGTCGGTGTAGGCGAAGTCGTCGGCACTCGCGATCGTCGCGCCGTCGATGGTCCGGCCCGGCAGCGTCGCGAGCGACGCTCGCAGAGCCGCGATCAGTGCACCGGCCGCGGCGCTGTCGACGCCTTCGTAGTCGTGGCGCGAGTAGTAGTTGCGGCCAAAACGCTTCCAGTGGTCGCGCAGGATCGCTTCGACCGACTCGGCGCGCACCGCCAGGACGTCGAGCCAGAACAGCACCGCCCAGACGCCGTCCTTCTCGCGCACATGGTCCGAGCCGGTGCCGGCGCTCTCCTCGCCGCACAGCGTCACCTGCCCGGCGTCGAGCAGGTTGCCGAAATACTTCCACCCGGTCGGCGTCTCGAAGCACGCGATGCCCAGCGCGGCGGCGACGCGATCGACCGCTGCGCTGGTCGGCATCGAGCGCGCCACGCCCTTCAGGCCGCGCGCGTAGCCGGGCACCAGATGCGCGTTCGCCGCGAGCACCGCGAGGCTGTCGCTGGGGGTGACGATGAAGCGCCGGCCGACGATCATGTTGCGGTCGCCGTCGCCGTCGCTGGCGGCGCCGAAGTCGGGCGCATCGCCCGAGAACATCACCTCGATCAGATCTTCGGCATAGGTCGGGTTCGGGTCCGGATGGCCGCCGCCGAAGTCGGGCAGCGGCACGCCGTTGATCACGCTGGCGGCGGGCGCGCCGAGGCGCCTGATGAAAATCTCGTGCGCGTAGGGGCCGGTCACGGCATGCATTGCATCGAAACACATGCGAAACGTCCCCGAGCGCAGCAGCGCGCCGATGCGGTCGAAATCGAACAGCGTGGCGAGCAGGTCGGCGTGGTCGGCGACCGCATCGATGACCTCGACCGACATGCCGGCCACCACGCTGTGGCCGATCGCCGCGAGATTCACGTCCGGCGCATCCACTGTCGAATAGCGCGCGATCGTCTGCGTGTGGGCGTAGATCGCTTCGGTGATCTTCTCGGGCGCGGGCCCGCCGTTGCCGGTGTTGTACTTGATGCCGAAGTCGCCATCGGGCCCGCCGGGGTTGTGGCTCGCCGACAGGATGATGCCGCCGAAGGCCGCGTGCTTGCGGATCACGCAGCTCGCGGCGGGCGTCGACAGGATGCCGTGCTGGCCGACCCGCACGCGGCCGAAGCCGTTCGCCGCCGCCATGCGGATGATCGTCTGGATGGCGGTATCGTTGAAAAAGCGGCCGTCGCCGCCGACGACCAGCGTCTGCCCCGCGAAGCCTTCGAGCGAATCGAAGATCGATTGCACGAAGTTCTCGAGGTACGGCGTTCTCTGGAACACCGCGACCTTCTTGCGCAGCCCGGAGGTGCCGGGCCGCTGGCCGGCGATCGGCTGTGTGATGACTGTTGTTGGGTTCAAGCGACCTCCCTGTCGATTCGAATTCTGCAGCCTCAGGCCGCGAGCTTCAGGAACAGGTCACGGTCGGGGGCGAAGTTGGCGTACAGCGGCAGCAGCGCGCCGCCCATTGCGCGCGCGTCGGAGCCGATCGTGCCTTCGAGCACCCGCGGTCGGGCCACGCCTTCCCAGTCGTAACGGTCGAGCGAGCGGTTGACCGCGTCGATGACGGCAGCCAGCAGTTCGCGGCTGAACGACCCGTCGACGATCACGCCGTCGAGATCGAGCAGGCAGGCCGCGCCGTTGGCTGCGAACGCCAGTGCGGCGCCGGCGTCGCGCAGCCACGCGCCAGTGTGCGCTGACCACGGCTTGCTCAGTGCGCGCGCATCCGCTGCGGCACTCGGGTCGAGACCGGCCGCCGTGTAGCGCCGCTCGAGGTTGATCAGCGACGCAACGCTGAGCAGCTGATGCGGAGCACCGGAGCGTCCCGCACGCGCGAGGCCGAGCGGCATCGAACCGACCGCGCCGGCGTTGCCGTGCAGCCCGGAACGCAAGTGGCTGTCGATCACCAGCCCGCCGCCGACAAATGTGTCGAAGAATACGTAGAGAAAGCTGCGGATGCTGCGCCCGCGCCCAGCCACCAGTTCGGCGACGCAGGCGGCAGCGGTGTCCTTGACGAACTCGACCGGCAGTTCGGTCATCGCGGTCACGCGTTCGCGGATGTCGATGTCGGCCCACTTCTCTGCCAGCACCGGATCGATGCCCAGCACGCCCTGCCAGCCGCCGAGCGACAGCGGTGCGGCGATGCCGACGCCGTGCAGGCGTGCGCGGAGCTTGAGCGGCAGCGTGTGCGTCAGTTGCTGCAGCCGCGTTTCGATTTCGCCGAACAGCGTGTCGGGGTCGGGGAAGGGGTAGGCCAGCGACAGCCGGGCGCGCACCTGGCCAGCGAAGTCGAGCAGCAGCATGTCCGTGCTGCGTCGACCGATCTTGATGCCGATCGAGAATGCGCCGTCCGGGTTCAGCGCCATCGGCACCGAGGGCTGGCCGACCTTGCCGCGAACCGGCTCGAGCTTGCGCACCAGCGCATCGGCCTCGAGCCGCGCGATGATCACCTGCACCGTCTGCGGCGTCAGCCGGGTCAGCCGCGCGATGTCGGCCTTCGGCAGACTGCCGTGCAGGCGGATCGCCTGCAGTACCACGCGCTCGTTGAACTGGCGCATGCCGACGTGGTTCGAGCCGCGCGGTCGCAGCCTCTGTTCGGCGTGGTTCACCGGGCTTACCGCGTCGATCCGAATCGATTCGTCAAGCAAGGGGGTGTTCTCTCAAGCCAGCGCGCCCGCCGGCAGTTCTTCGGGACGCATCGCGCCGGTCATCACCGCGACGGTGTCGCTCATGCTGATCTTCTTCGGGTTGACGATGCAGCAGCGTTTCCCGAGCCGCGCGATGTGGATGCGGTCGGCGATCTCGAACACATGCGGCATGTTGTGGCTGATCAGGATCACCGGCAGGCCCTTGTCGCGCACGCGACGGATCAGCTCGAGCACCATGTTGCCCTCCTTCACGCCGAGCGCGGCAGTGGGCTCGTCGAGGATCACGACATGCCGCGCGAACGCGGCGCTGCGCGCCACCGCGACGCACTGGCGCTGGCCGCCCGAGAGCGTTTCAACCGCCTGCGTCATCGAGCGGATGCCGACCTTCAGGTCGTTCATTCGCGCGATCGTCTCCTCGAGCATCTTCTTCTTGTCGATGATGCGCAGCAGCCGTGCCAGCAGCCCCGGCTTGATGATCTCGCGGCCGAGGAACAGGTTCTCGGCGATCGTCAT
>JANMAW010000144.1:0-2681 GCA_031360005.1 Rhizobacter sp. | reverse complement strand
CGCCGGCGCGCCGTCGGCCGCAGGCCCACCGTCGACGAGCAAGCCGCCGTGCTCGAAGCCTCCGATGCCGATGCCCGAGCGCAGCCCGCGGCCCAGCCATTGCGCCAGCACCGGCGTGCTGACGTCCAGCCCATGCCATCGCGCAAATGCGCGCCCGACGGCCAGCGCGAGTTGCGTCCCCGAGCCGAAGCCGGCATGCGCAGGCAACACCTGAACCAGCCTGAGCTGCAGCGGCTCGCGGCGCCCGCTGTGGCGTCGCAGCAGATGCAGGTAGGAGGCTGCACGCTCGATCTGGGCACGCTCGGCAGAGCCGCTCGCGGCCACCTGGTCAGAGGGCGACGCGCTGACCTCGATCTCGGTTTCGAAGCCATTGACAACGAGCCCGAGGCTGCCGAAGCGGCGACCCAGCGACCCGGCCGGGTCGAGAAAGCCCAAGTGCAGCCGCGCAGCCGCCCGCAGGTTCACCGTCGCCTGGCTTTCAGGAACCATGATCTCGGTAGCGCTTCGAGAGAGATCCATCGGGCGTCGGTCGGCTGGCGAATCGGAATCGAACAACCTGCAAAGCAAGCATTGTTCCGTCGGAGTGTCGCCGGGTGCCGTCGCACGGTCCACCAAGTAGCGGCTTTGGCGTGTATCGAGTTGGGGACACAGTGTCATCGACGCGACGTCGATGCGCGCGCGCTATGACTTGAACTTGGAGGGCCGCGCGCCTCGGATCACTCGTACTTCAGGTATTTGAAGCGCGGGTCGTCCGGGGTTCCTTCCAGCACCGATCCGTCAGCGACGCCGGGTCGCCACATCACCACATCCTCGATCTTTTTCGCCAGCTCGAAGTCTTTCTCGGTGATGCCCTTTGCCGCGTGGTTCATCAGCTTGACGATGACAAAAGCGTACGAGACCGTCAGGTCGGGATGATGCCAGGCTGCTTCGGCCAGATGGCCGACCGTATTGACGACCATCAGCGTGCTCTTCCAGCTGGCGGTCTTGTACTTACGCCGGATCCAGCCGTCTTCAAAGTACCACTTGGGCAATTCTTCGGCGAGACGCTCGGTGGTTTCCTCGGGCGTGTACACCTCGTCCGGAGTCTGTTTGCGCCAGCGGGTCATGTCGATCTCCTTCACAGGGGCGAGGCACGATGCTACGCGCCGCCGGCGTGAATTCAAGAGATCGAAAACCTGCGGACGGAAACCCGCCCACGCACGCGCGCAGCCGCCGGTCGCAACAATCGCGGGGCGGCGCGCCGCGAAGTCAGGCCGCGGGAATCCGCAGCGTTTGCCCCGGATAGATCTTGTCCGGATCCGACAGCATCGGTTTGTTGGCCTCGAAAATCTTCATGTACGCTTTTGCGTCGCCATATACCTCTTTGGCGATCTTCGACAAGGTGTCACCCGACTTCACCTCGCGGTAGGTCGAGGGCGGCTCTTTCGACGCAGCAACGGTGAGCCGGTCGTCGACTTTCGCGACTCCCGACACGTTGCCGCAGCACAGCACGATCTTTTCCTTGGTTGCCTGGTCGGGTGCCACGCCGCTGACGGTGACCGTCTGTGTCGCGCCATCGTACTTCGCCGAAAGCCCTTCGGCCGACAGCACTGCGATGCGATGTACTTCTCGATGGCAGCAGACGCCGTGGCATTGAGAGCCGCGACGTCTGGCTGGGCCGCACCCGCGCCGCTCGTGTTTGACGGCGCGGCGCGTGCCTGGCCGAACAGCTTTTCGCCGGCGTCCTTCAGAAAGCTGATAAGGCTCATGGGGTATTGCTCCTGGTGAATTAATCAGTGAACGACTTGCAAGCCTTCGGTCATCTCGGCAACGAGGGCTCGCTTGCGTGCCGCCAGTTCCCTGCCGAGCGCAATCAAGTCGATCGATGACTTGCGACACTGCGGGAACATTTCGTCCTGTTCTTCCTTGACGTGGTGATCGACGTACTCGCCGAGCACGATCACTTTCGCGTCGTAAAGCGCATCGTTGGGCTGCATGTCACGAATCTGGGCGATCAATGCGCTGACCGAATCGTGCTCGACCTCGGCCTCGTCGAGAAGGTCGGACTGGACTTCCGCCTTGCGCGCCGCCGGATAGAAAATTTCTTCCTCGAGCGCAGCATGCACGGTGAGCATCGTGCAGATCTGCTCTGCCAACGGCTGCCGCTCACCTCCGTTCGCACGCTGTTCCACAAGCTTCTGATACTTTTGAAAGAGCGCGTGCACTTCCTTGTGGTCGTCGGTCAACAGCTTGATCGCGTCGAGAGTCGCGGTTTGGCTTTGCGCTTTGTGGGCGGTCGATTTTGAAGTCATGGTTTCAATCTCTCGGTTTCGGCCATACGGGTGGCGCCGCGGCGGCACCGCGGCGGCACTGCGTCAGCGGACCTTGCCACGCCGCACGAGATTCACGATGGCCAGCAGGATCGCGGCGCCAACGAACGAGACCAGCAAAGCCGGCAGGCTGAAGCTGTCCTGATTGATCGTGCCGACACCGACCAGCGGGGAAATGAGCCAACCGCCGAGCAGGGCGCCGACGATGCCGACGACAACATTCAGAAACATGCCTTGCTGCGCGTCGGTTTTCATGACGATGCTGGCGAGCCAGCCGATCAGGCCACCGACAATTAACCAGATGATGAAGTTCATGGCGTTCTGCTCCTCGAAGTGTTGGAATGGCGTCGCGTCTTGGGGTCGAATGAGTGA
>JANMAW010000135.1:0-3962 GCA_031360005.1 Rhizobacter sp. | reverse complement strand
TCAGGCGATGGGTGATGTGGACGAGCTCAACTCGCACCTCGGCGTACTGCTCGCCGAGCCGCTGCCGGGCGACGTGCGCGAGTTGCTGGTGGTGATCCAGCACGAGCTGTTCAACCTCGGCGGGGAGCTGTCGATTCCGGGTTACGAACTCCTGAAGGATGAGGCGGTGATCCGGCTCGACGATGCGCTGGCGCACTACAACGCCGCGCTGCCGCGGCTGAAGGAGTTCATCCTGCCGGCCGGAACGCGCAGCGCGGCGCTGGCGCATGTCGGCCGCACGATCGCGCGGCGCGCCGAACGCGCGGTGGTCGCGCTGACGGCGATCGACACCGTGCGCGCCGCGCCGCGTCACTACCTGAACCGGCTGTCGGACCTGCTGTTCGTGCTCGCCCGCGTCCTGAATCGCGCCAACCTCGACGGGCTGGGCGGTGACGACGTCTACTGGAACAGCGCGCGGCTTGCGCGCGACACCGACTGAGCCGCCGCGGCGAAGCAAGGGCGGTTCATGCTGCGCGGCCGTCGCGCGGGTAGGTCAAACGCGGCGTGCCTTCACCGCGTCGGCGAGCACTTCCAGCACCGTCAGAGAATCGTCCCAGCCGATGCATGCGTCGGTGATGCTCTTGCCGTATTCGAGTTGCGCCGGGTCGTCGGTGCCGGCGTTGAACTTCTGCGCGCCGGCGTTCAGGTGGCTCTCGACCATCACGCCGAAGATGCAGCGGCTGCCAGCCTTCAGCTGCTCCGCAACGTCGCGCGCCACGTCGATCTGGCGCTGATGCTGCTTGCTGCTGTTCGCGTGGCTGCAATCGACCATCAGCGTGCAGTCGAGCTTCGCGGCCTCGATCTCCTTGCAGGCCGCGGCCACCTGCGTGGCGTCGTAGTTCGGCGTCTTGCCACCACGCAGGATCACATGGCAGTCCTTGTTGCCGCGCGTCTCGACGATCGCGACCTGGCCGTTCTTGTGGATCGACAGGAAATGATGCGGGCGCGATGCGGCCTGAATCGCGTCGATCGCGATCCGGATGTTGCCGTCGGTGCCGTTCTTGAATCCGATCGGCGCCGACAGGCCCGAGGCCAGCTCGCGGTGCACCTGGCTTTCGGTGGTGCGCGCGCCGATCGCGCCCCACGAGATCAGGTCGCCGAGGTACTGCGGCGAGACCACGTCGAGGAACTCGCTGCCCGCCGGCATGCCCAGTCGGTTGATTTCGAGCAGCAGTTGCCGGCCGATGCGCAGGCCTTCGTCGATGCGGTAGGTCTCGTCGAGGTACGGGTCGTTGATCAGGCCCTTCCAGCCCACCGTGGTGCGCGGCTTCTCGAAGTACACCCGCATCACGATTTCGAGCGTGCCGGCGTACCTGTCACGCTGCGCCTTGAGTTTGCGCGCGTACTCCACCGCGGCGACCGGGTCGTGGATCGAACACGGCCCCATGATCACGAGCAACCGGTCGTCCTTGCGCTGCATGATGCGGCGAATGGCGCTGCGGGTGTCGCCGATCAGCTTCTCGACCGGTGTACCGGCGATCGGAAAGAAGCGGATCAGGTGCTCCGGCGGCGGCAGCGGCATCACGTTTTCGATCCGCTGGTCGTCGGTCTCGCTCGTACGCTCGTTGTGCGCATACCACCCCTCGCTGGGCGGGTTCGATTTGTTCGTCATCACGGTCGACTCCTGAACTGTGCTGCTACCGACGCACGGGCGAAAAAAAACCGCCGGGGTGGCCCGGCGGTTTTCGGAGATTCGTTGCGCTGCTTACTTTGAGTGTGCGCTGGCCTCTCCGGCCGCCGGGCGGTGCGAGAACCAGAAGTACGCAAAAGCAGGGCGCGAAAGCATGGGCCGGAATGTAGCATGGCCGGCCGCGCCACACGTCAACCGCGCCGCGCATCGCTCTCCGCCAGCGCGCAACAGCGCCAAATGTGAACGATCATCGACCCACCACTGAAGGAGAAACACCATGGATCGTAGAAACTTGTTGTCCACCGGTGCCGTGATGGGCATCGGAGCGGTCGCGGGATGTGCCACCGGCAGCATCGCTGCGACCGGCTCGAAGACCGCCTTCGAGGTCGCGCGGCCGGTGCTGCCGATCGTCGGCAGCGACGAGATGTTCCCGGTGCGCCGCATCTATTGCATCGGCCGCAACTACGCGGCGCACGCGCGCGAGATGGGATCGGACCCGACGCGCGAGCCGCCGTTTTTCTTCCAGAAGCCGAGTGACGCGATCCAGTTCGTCGCGGTCGGCACCACGGCCAACCACCCGTACCCGCCGCTGACGAAGAACTATCACTACGAGATCGAACTCGTCGCGGCGCTGAAGTCAGGCGGCAAGAATGTGCCGGTGGACCAGGCTCTGGAGCTGGTCTACGGCTACAGCGTCGGCCTGGACTTGACGCGCCGCGATCTGCAGCGGGCGATGGGCGACGAGAAAAAGCCCTGGGAGATCGGCAAGAGCTTCGATCGTTCGGCACCGATCGGCCCGATCCATCGGGTGGCGCAGACCGGGCACTTTCGCGACGGCACGATCTCGCTGAAGGTCAATGGGGTCGTCAAGCAAAACGCCAACCTGAACCAGATGATCTGGAGCGTCGCCGAGCAGATCAGCAAACTCTCTCAGGCCTTCGAGCTGATGCCGGGCGACATCATCTTCAGCGGCACGCCCGAGAACGTGGGGCCGGTCGTGCCGGGAGACGTGATGGAAGGCGTTATCGCCGGCTTGCCGGCGCTGAGCGTGCGGGTGGTCTGACGCGCTGGTCGATCGAGCGTCCGGCCGCCAAAGCCGCAGCCCGGCTCATCGACCGGGTTAGGGCGGCCGCGTTGCCGCCCGCGCCCGGCATGGCCGAAAGGCGCCGGGTCCGGATTTCAGGCGGTGCCGCCGACGGTGAGCCGGTCGATGCGCAGCGTCGGCTGGCCCACCCCGACCGGAACGCTCTGACCTTCCTTGCCGCACACGCCGACGCCGGGGTCGAGCTTCATGTCGTTGCCGATCATGCTGACCCGCGTCAGCGCATCGGGCCCGTTGCCGATGATCGTCGCGCCCTTCACCGGGTACTGAATCCGGCCGTTCTCGACCCAGAACGCCTCGCTCGCCGAGAACACGAACTTGCCGCTGGTGATGTCGACCTGGCCGCCGCCGAAGTTTGTCGCGTAGAGGCCGCGCTTCAGCCCGGCGACGATCTCTTCGCGGGTCTTGTCGCCGCCGAGCATGTAGGTGTTCGTCATGCGCGGCATCGGCACCGCGGCATAGCTTTCGCGCCGGCCGTTGCCGGTGGGCGCGACACCCATCAGGCGCGCGTTCATCGAGTCCTGGATGTAGCACTTCAGGATGCCGTCCTCGATCAGCACGTTGCGCTGCGAAGGGTTGCCTTCGTCGTCGACGTTCAAAGAGCCGCGCCGGTCGGGAATCGTGCCGTCGTCGAGCACGGTGACGCCGCGGGCCGCCACGCGCTGGCCGATCTTGCCGCTGAATGCGCTCGAACCCTTGCGGTTGAAGTCGCCTTCGAGGCCATGTCCGATCGCCTCGTGCAGCAGCACGCCCGGCCAACCCGGGCCGAGCACGACGCTCATCTCGCCGGCCTTCGCCGGGCGCGATTCGAGGTTGGTCAGCGCCGCGTTGACGGCCTCCTTCACGTAGCCCTCGATCACGTCGTCGTGGAAGTAGCCGAAGCCGAAGCGCCCGCCGCCGCCGCCCGAGCCGACCTCGCGGCGTACCACGCCATCGACCGTCTGCTCGGCGATCACAGTGACCGACAACCGCACCAGCGGGCGCACGTCGGCCGCCAGCGTGCCGTCGGCGCGCGCCACCATCACGACGTCGTACTCGCCGGCCAGGCCCGCCATCACCTGCACGATGCGCGGGTCTTTCGAGCGCGCGAGCTTCTCGACCTTCTCGAGCAGCGCGACCTTCTGCGTGCTGTCGAGCGTCGCGATCGGGTCCATCGGCGCGTACAGCACGCGGCTGCCCGCGACCTTCGGC
>JANMAW010000122.1:0-9178 GCA_031360005.1 Rhizobacter sp. | reverse complement strand
CGCAAGACCGTCGCGCACGGCATCGAGCTGGTGCAGTGGCTGCTCGAAGAAGCGAACCGCGTCACGCGCGAACCCGTCAGCGCCGCCCACATCACGGTCGGCCTGCAATGCGGCGGCTCGGACGGCTACTCCGGCATCAGCGCGAACCCGGCGCTCGGCGCCGCGGTCGACCGGCTGGTGCGCCACGGCGGCACCGCGATCCTGTCGGAAACGCCCGAGATCTACGGCGGCGAACACCTGCTGACGCGCCGCGCGGTGACCCCGAAGATTGCCGACAAGCTGATCGCTCGCATCCAGTGGTGGGAGCAGTACACCGCCCGCAACGACCAGGAAATGGACAACAACCCCTCGGCCGGCAACAAGGCCGGCGGGCTGACGACGATCCTCGAAAAGAGCCTCGGCGCGATCGCGAAGAGCGGCACCACCAACCTGACCGACGTGTTCGAGTATGCCCAGCCGGTCACGACCAAGGGCCTGGTGTTCATGGACACGCCCGGCTACGACCCGGTCAGCGCGACCGGCCAGGTGGCGGGCGGGGCGAACCTGATCTGCTTCACCACCGGCCGCGGATCGGCCTACGGCTGCGCGCCGTCACCGTCGCTGAAGCTCAGCACCAACACCGCGCTCTGGGTCAAGCAGCAAGACGACATCGACATCAACTGCGGCGAGGTGATCGACGGCGCAGCGACGATCGACGCGATGGGCGAGCGCATCTTTCAATTGATGCTCGCCACCGCGTCGGGCGACAAGACCAAGAGCGAAGAGCACGGCTACGGGCAGAACGAGTTCGTGCCGTGGGCGCTGGGCGCGGTGATGTAGTCCAGCGGCGACACCGCCGTCCGACGGCCCGGGTCGAGCCTTCAGCGCGGCGCGCCGGCCTTCCACTTCTCGACCGCGGCCAGCGCCTTGCTGACGTGCTGGTCCGGGTTCGCGCTCGAATAGACGTGGATCACCCTGCCCTGCGGGCTGACCACGTACGAGATGCGATCGGCCATCTCGAAACCCTTCAGCAGCGCCGCGTCGTACTTGCGCGTGATGCGCCCGCCGGCGTCGGCCGCCACCGCGAACTTGTCGCGGCAGGCTTCGACCGAGAACTTCTGCAGCGTCGCGATGTCGTCGTTCGACATGCCCACCACCGTGGCGCCGAGCGCGTTGAACTTCGGCGTGGCTTCGGCGAAATCGTGCGCTTCGGCGGTGCAGCCCGACGTGAACGCCTTCGGGAAGAAATACAGCACGACCGGCCCGTTCTTCAACGCCTGCGCGAGCGAGAAGCTGAACGGCTTGCCGCCAAGCGCTGCCGGCGTCGTGAAGTCGGGGGCCGCATCGCCGACCGCCAGTGCCGCCGAAGCGCTCGCGCCGTACAGCGCCAACGTCAGGCCGGCGCATACGCCTTGCCATGTCATAGGGTGATCCATCGTGCGCCGCATTACCCGCGGGCGCGCGACCCCTTGGGCGCCGCCGCGCCGCGTCGCGCGACCCTCGTGCCGTCTGCGCCGACCACGCTGCCGACAACGAAGGCGTGCGGTTCGCCCCATTTGCTGGAGGCCTTGCCGAAGACGAGGTCCGTGGTGCGGATGCGGCCTTCGGTGAGTTGCACATAGCCCTGCGGCAGATTGGGTTGGCTGGTTCCGGTCATCGGTGGTTCCGTGGGATTGGGGCGCCGATTGTCCCTCAATCCGCGCTTCGCTTCGCACTGCGAGGCAAATGGCATCGACCGCGCAAGCGCGGGCAGCGCTGCGCGCGAGGCCGCCGCGGCGTCGGGCTCGCGCTGAAAGGCTCAGGCGCTGCGCCGGGCCGGGCTTTCTCGTGTCGGTCGGCTGCCTGGAGCCCGGTAACCGGGACATCGACATCCGGGCCCGCTCGGAGGGCGGCGAGACGGTGACCATTCGGTGCGGGTCGCCTGCCTGCGCTCGACCGCATCGGCCCGGGGCGTCAGAATCGCAGCATGATCAACATCCTCCTGCTCGGCGGCACCGGCTTCGTCGGCCGCAGCGTCTGCGACACGCTGGTCGAGCGTTCGGGCGGCGGCAGCGCGCTGATCGTCGTGCCGAGCCGTCGGCCGGCGAACGCCAAACACCTGCAGGTGCTGCCGACCGTGCGCGTCGTCGAGGCCGACGTGCATGACGAGGTTCAACTCAAAGCCCTGGTTCGGAGCTGCGATGCGGTGATCAACCTGGTGGCGATCCTGCACGGCAGCGCCGCGGATTTCGAGCGCACGCACGTGGAACTGCCACGCAAGCTGGCGCGCGCCTGCGCCGCAGCCGATGTGCGGCGCGTCGTGCATGTCAGCGCGCTCGGCGTCGGCGCGTCAGCGCCGAGCCGCTACCTGCGCTCGAAGACCGCCGGCGAGGCGGCGCTGGCGGCGGCAGGGTTGGACCTGACGATCCTGCGGCCCTCGGTGATTTTCGGTGAGCACGACCGCTTCATGAATCTGTTCGCGGACTTGCAGGCGCTGCTCCCGGTGGTGCCGCTGGCGGGTGCGCAGGCACGCTTTCAGCCGGTCTGGGTGCAGGACGTGGCCTCGGCCATCGTGCGCTGCCTCGACGACCCGTCGACGATCGGCAAGACCTTCGAATGCGCGGGACCGCAGGTCTTCACGCTGAAGGAGTTGGTGCAGGCGGCCGGGCGCTGGTCGGGCCACGCGCGCCCGGTGATCGCCCTGCCCGATGCGCTCGGGCGCGCCCAGGCCTTGGCGATGGAGCTGCTCCCCGGCGCGCCGCTGATGTCGCGCGACAACCTCGATTCGATGCGGGTCCCGAATGTCGCGACCGGCCGCCTGCCGGGCTTGCAGGCCCTGGGCATCGTGCCCGCGACGCTGGACAGCGTGCTGCCCGACCACCTCGGCGCCGGGCGCGGCGTGGCGCGGCTGAACCGCTGGCGCGCCCGACAGGGCGGCTGAGCCCGGAGCGCCCATGCTCGAACGCCTGTTCGCCGCGATCGTTCTCGCCGCCTGCGTGTTGCTGCTGGTGCGTCTGCTGATTGGCGAGCGGCGGCGCTATCGTTTCGACAACGCGATGCGCCGCGCCGCACGGCAGTTGCGGCGGATCGCGTCATCGCTGCGCCACTGGCGGGCCTCACGACGCAATGCGGCGCAGGCGGCCGAGGCCGCGAACGACGCGATCCGTCGCGCCAGCGGGCGCGACGGCGAGTGGGACGGCAACGTCTACAAACCGAAGTCGTTGCGCAAGCCGCCGCGCGACAAGATGCACTGAGTGCATCGGCGGTGAGCAGCACCCATCGACCTGAACGCTGGTCGGCCGACGCGGGGCGGCGAGATGTGGTGCGGCTCGACATCCCGGCCGATGCGCAACGCGAACGCACGTTCGAGATCTTCTGCCGGCTGGTGGTGAGCAACCAGGCCGGCCGCAGCGACGCCGCTCACGGCATGCGCGTGCTCGTCAACGGCGCGGTCGAATGGACGCGCACCGTGCCGACCCACACCGATGGCCACGACTCGCTCGACCTGCGCCTGCGCCGCACCGTGCCGGCCGGTCGGCCGCTGCGGCTGACCGCGACCTGCGAAGTGCGTGGTGCAGTGCGCGTAAGCCTGGGCATCGTCGCCGACGAAGAATGAAGCGTCGCGCGTCGCCCGAACATGCACCGGTCAACAGGAAGATCACCGACGCCAGGGTTTGACTGCGGCCCGGTGCACCAGTTCGGCCGGGGCTGTGTCGAACCTGTCGAAGCGCGGCGCGCTGTACGCGACGTTGTCAGGGATCGACAACAAGAGTGTCGCGACCTACCTGGTGCCGGGTGGCCCCGCTGCGATGCCGGTGGCAAGTCGACGGGCTTCGAGGCGGGCATTCGACATATTTTCTGAGGTCGTGCAGGGCCGCCGGGAAGGCGATTCGCCACGGACCGCGTCCACCGCAAGATGATCTGCATGGACAGGCCTTCGCGGCCCGTCCTGCTTTTCGTCCCGCCGTTGCCGCCGCTCGGCCATGGCAGCGGTCCCATGCTACAAAGCCCGGTGCGGATTCGATCCAACCTGCTCCTGCTGGCGGCCGTCGTCGTGCTGCCCGGCTTCCTGGCCGCTGCCATCGCAGTCGAGAAGGTGCGTTACGGCGAACGCGAGGCGGCGTTGCGGGGGCTGCGCGAAACGGTTCGCGCGACCGCGTTGCTCGTCGACGGACAGGTGCAGCGTTCGCTGGGCGCGCTCACGGCCCTCGGCAACTCGCACTATCTGCAATCAGGCGACATGGAGGCCTTCTACCGGCAGGCGCTGGCGATTGATCAGCCACCCGATGTCTGGACGCTGCTCCTCGACGACACCGGCGCGCAAAAGCTCAACACGGCCGTTCCGTTCGGCACGCCGCCACCGCCGCCTGCCGCACGCGAACGCGTGGCTCAGGTTCTGGCCGGTCGCAGCCCGCTGGTGACCGATGTGGTGGTAGGTCCGGCGACGAAGAGGCTGCTGACGACGATCTACCTGCCCGCGAAACCGTCGCCGGCCGGCAGGTTCGTGGTCGCACAGGCCTTCTCGGTCGAACACTGGAAGAAAACGGTGCTGCAGCCGCACGGCCGCACCGATTGGGTCGTCGCCGTGATCGACCGCACCGGCAAGTTCATCTCGCGCAGTCACAACACCGACGAGATGCTCGGCCGCCAGGCGCGACCGGAACTGGTCGCTGCGGCAGCGGCGGCGAACGACGGTCTGATCCGCCACAAGACGCTCGAAGAGATCGACTCGTACGACGCCTTCACACATTCCGCGCTGACCGGCTGGACCATCGCGGTCGCGGCTCCGGTGGAGTCGATCGAGGCGTCGGCCAGGCAGGCGGTCGTCTGGTTGGCGCTCGGCATCGGGAGCGCGCTGATGGCGGCGTTGCTCGGTGCGTCGATCTTCGCGCGAACGCTGATTCGCGCGATGGAAACGGTATCGGTGGCGGCCCGCGCGCTCGGCCGCGGCCAGCAGCCTGTGCCGAGCCGCACCTCGGTGCACGAGGTGAACGTGCTGAGCGAGGCGCTGTCCGAGGCCGGCCGCTTGCTCTCGGCCGAGCAAGGCGCGCGCGCGGTCGTCGAGGCGGAGCGCGAACGCCTGCTCGACAACGAACGATCTGCGCGCGAGGCGGCGCAGGGCGAGAACGCGGCGAAGGACCAATTTCTTGCCCTTCTCGGTCATGAACTGCGCAACCCGCTGGCGGCGATTGCCGGCGCCACTCAGGTGCTCGCGCGAGGTCATCACGACGATCCGACGACACGTCGTTTCCTCGCGATCATCCAGCGCCAGAACCGCCACCTGCGGCAGATCGTCGATGACCTGCTCGAAGTGAGCCGGATGCTGTCCGGAAAGATCGTGCTGGTCGAGCGGCCGCTGGATCTGGCCGAATGCGTGCGCAGTTGCATCGATGCCCTGCGCACGACAGACCGGGCCGAGGGCTATCGGCTCGAAGTCCGCGCACGTGAAGTGTGGGTCAGCGGCGACCCGGCGCGGCTCGAGCAGATCTTCAACAACATCGTGACCAACTCGCTCAAGTTCTCACCGGCGGGCAGCGAGATCCGCATCGATGTCGCAGGCGAGGACGGTCGCGCACGGGTCGAGATCACCGATGCGGGCGCGGGCATCGGAGCCGAGCTCCTGCCGCACATCTTCGAGCCGTTCGTTCAGGGGCCGCCGCTTCCGGGCCGGCAGCCCAGCGGTCTGGGCATCGGCCTAGCTCTCGTCAAGCAGCTCGTGGAGCTTCACGGCGGCGTGGTTCGGGTTCGAAGCGACGGCGCGGGCTGCGGGTCCACGTTCATCGTGTCGCTGCCACGAATCGAGGCGCCCGGTGCGGCACGCCAGGTGGAGAACGACCGGCCGACCTCAACCTGCCGCGTGCTGCTCGTCGAGGACAACGCCGATGCCCGCGAGGCGACGGGCGAGTTGCTGCGCGGGTTGGGCTACCACATCGTCGAAGCCGAGGACGGCGAACAGGCGATGCGCCTGGCCATCGCGCTGACCCCGGATGTCATCGTGATGGACCTGGGATTGCCCGGCAAGAGCGGCTTCCAGGTCGCCGCCGAGATGCGCAAGACGGCCTCGCTGCGGCGCGTGCCGATCATCGCGCTCAGCGGCTACGGGCAGGAACGCGACCGGCAGGCTTCGTCGGAAGCTGGGTTCGACGTGCACCTGGTCAAGCCGATCGAACCCGAGGTGCTGGTGCGCGCGATCGAGGACCAGTTCATGCGCTCGCGGGCGAGATTCGATCGCGTCGATCTGCCATCGGAAGGCCCTGCAGCCTGAGGGTCGGCGGGACGTGGGCGCGAAGCGAGTCGTGGGGGTCTGTGGATCGCGACTGGGCGGTCCTGCACATTGGAGCCGTGAAACCCGCGTGATCGAGCCGCCGTTGAGTGTCGCAAGATAGCGATATCAAGACAGTGATCAGCCTCGTATCCTGGTCGACCGCGAAGATGATGAGAGTCATGGGAACAGTGCTGTGGATCGCCGTCGCCGGCTTGTCATTCCTGGCTGCGATCTTCCTTTGGCAGGACCGCCTGCTCTACTTCCCGGCGAAGATTGCTGTGGAGCGCGTGGCAAACGGCGTGCTGCGGGCCTGGCCGTCGTCGCAGGACTTTCGTGGCCTGATCGCCGAACCGACGGGCGACGTGCGCGGCACTGCCATCGTCTTCCACGGCAACGCCGGGCATGCGGGCCATCGCGCGTTCTACGCGCACGCGCTGGTGCCGCTGGGCTTGCGCGTGATCCTCGCGGAGTATCCCGGCTACGGCCCGCGCGCCGGCAACGTCGGCGAGGCAGGCCTCGTGGCGGACGCCGGAGAGACGGTCGCGCTCGCGCACCGCCAGTTTGGCGGGCCGGTGCTGCTGATCGGTGAATCACTCGGCGCGGCTGTGGCGGCTGCTGCGGGCGCGCAGCGTCGCGATCTCACCGCAGGCCTGCTGCTCATCACGCCATGGGATCGGCTCGCGCGCGTGGGCTCGCACCACTACCCGTGGCTGCCGGTGAAGTGGATGCTGCGCGACGACTACGACACCCTGGTGCGCCTGGCGACGTTCGACCGCCCGGTCGTTGTGGCGGTCGCCGAGCGCGACAGCATCGTGCCAGCGCACTTCGGCACCGCGTTGCACGCGGCGCTCAGCGGTCCGAAGCTGCTGCTGGTGATCAAAGCCAGCGACCACAACGACTGGCCCGATCGTGTCGATGCGGTGTGGTGGCGCGCTGCGATCGCCTTCGCGCTCGGTGAGAGGCCCTGACGCGCCGCCTTCAAACGCACCGACCGGACGGCTGCTTCGTACGCGACCTGGCCGCCTACAAAGCAGTCGTGCGACCAGGGACACTGCGCATCGGGAGCGAACGATTCACAACATTCGGCGTCCCTGTGCCGCGCTCAAGGTAGATCACTCAGGGACTTGGCGGCGGCAATCTTGGAACCCCAGGCGGCCTGCTGGGTCGCGTCGTTACCGTGATCGGTGCCACCGTTGGCCGGATCGTCGTCATAAGTATCTTCCTCTGTCTGGCCAGAGGCGATGATGGCGTCCGCGGTCGACGTGGCATCGGTGATCAGATCACCGGAGTCGGAATTGCGCAAATTCTTGAGAGCGCGTTCCACATCACGAGCGGTAATGCCGGCGATGTTGAAATGTCCCTGTTCATGCTTGAGCACTTTCGCCTGATTGCTCGCCGTGGGAACCCCGGCAAGCACCCAGCTCCCTAAACTATTGATCTTGACCACGACTTTGACGTCTTTGAGCTGGTAGTCGCCGCCGGGCTTCACGGGCTTTGTACCGCCCCATGAATAATCGATGTCGATCTCGATATGACAGTCAGTGTGTGAGCCGTAATAGGACGACGGCACGGTGGATACGGGCGGTCGGAAGTCTTTCCAGAAGATTGTTTTTGGCCATCCGAGCAGAGCCATTGGATCCTCCTTCGCGCTAGCAGCGCGTTGTCTCAACGCGGACCTCCGCCGCATCGGCAAGCTGCCCAGTCGTCAAGGTGCTCGCCGTGGTCTTGACCTGCGTAAATGTGTACGTACTTAGGGTACGACAAAACGGTTCGCGATCCAAGCGCCATGGCACCGGTCGGGTCTCAGGCCAAGTGGCTACAGGCCGATCGTTGAAGCGGATGGTGTGGATTTCGCGGCGACGGCGCCGCCCGAAAGTCATTGGCGCTACGCTTGGGCCCGGGAAACTCGCCTCACGGCTTCGCGAATACGTTGCCACTCCATGAAGACTTTCGTCATCGCACTCCTCTCGATCTCGGCCCTGTCGCTCGCGCAGACTGTCTTGGCATCCGAACCGTCGCCTCGCGATCTGCATGCGGCCGAGTGCGTCGCCGCGCTCGAGGTGAACACCCAGGGCCTTGCCCAGGAAGTCAAATCCGGCAAGGAGGCGTCTCGCCCCATGCTGCTGGACAGGCTCGTGTCGGGCACCGCGTTCGTCGGCGACACCTACCTGCACGGAAACAGCGACGAGAAGCAGGCCCGTGACCTGGCCAACCAGGCACGCGAGGCGCAGAAGAGCCTGCCGGCGCCGGAACTCGCCGCGCGCCAGGCCGCCTGCGCCGACGAAGGCGCGAAGCTGTACGCGTCCAGCAATGGCCTGCAGCAGGCCGTCGTGAAGCGTCTCGCGAAGAAGCGGATGGACAAGCTGCTCGGCCCCTGACCGCATCGGAGGAAGGCACGCTGCGCGTGTGTCGATTCGGGCCCGGTTCGATCGTCGAGTCCATGAAGCGGCCGCTTCCGGACAGTTCGTCGGGCTCGTCCGCGAGTATCGTTCAACCGTCGCGGAGGTCACCATGTCCAGACTCATCGTCAGCAGCTTCGGGCTCTCCGTCGACGGCTTCGGCGCCGGCCCGAATCAAAGCCTCGACAACCCCCTCGGCGTGGGTGGCCCGGCGCTGATGGAATGGGCCTTCACGACGCGCACCTTTCAGCAGATGCACGGCGGCAGCGGCGGCTCGACCGGTGTCGACGAGGACTTCGCGGCGCGCGGCTTCGCGAACGTCGGCGCGTGGATCCTCGGGCGCAACATGTTCGGGCCGGTGCGCGGGCCGTGGCCGGACGGTGAGTGGAAGGGCTGGTGGGGCGCCAATCCGCCATACCACGTGCCGGTGTTCGTGTTGACGCACCACCCACGCGAATCGATCCCGATGGAAGGGGGCACGACATTCCACTTCGTCTGCGACGGCATCCACGCCGCCCTGGCGCGCGCACGTGAGGCCGCGCAGGGCCGCGACGTG
>JANMAW010000114.1:0-10072 GCA_031360005.1 Rhizobacter sp. | reverse complement strand
GCCGGGCCACCACGGCAATGGGTCGAAGTCGACCAGCGAGGCCTGGCCTTTGAGCTGCCAAGCGCTGTCAGGTGCCGCCTGCGTCGCCAGGCCCGCGAGCGTGGCGCGTGCACCCCCGGCGACGGCGAGCGCTTCGCGCACCTCGATGCGTCGGCGGTTCAGGCTCGCGTCGAGCTTCAGCCGCACCGAGCGAGCGGCGGCGGCCGAGGACAGATTGCGTGTCGCAGTACCGCTCACTTTGCCGCTCAGTTTGCCGCTCAGGTCACCAGTCAGGTCGGCTCGCAGCTCGATCGTCGCGCGTTCGGGAGCTGCCGGGTCGAAGCCGGTCGACACCGCGCTCAGCGGGCCGTTCAGCCGCATCGGCGCGGCGCGGGCGTCGAGCAGTGACGGCTGCAGCCCGGCCAGCATCGCGTCGACCGACCAGCGCTGCGCGCTCCACGATGCTTGCCCGGTCACGTGGCCGGCGGCCTGCTTCGCGCTGCCGAGTTCGGCGTCGAAACTTTGCAGCGTCAACGTGGGTGACGTGGGTGACGTGCTTGTCTTGCCGGCGGCTTGCACGACGAGCTGTGCCGCGAGCGTGCGCAGCGGCAGCCGTGCTTCGTTCCACAGTCCTGCGGCCGCGTTGCTCAGGTTCAGCGTGACCTGGGCCGGCTGGTCGACACCGGTGGTGCTGGCGGTGGCGCTGCCGCTGAGCGCGGTCAACGGCGCGGCGCTGTGCAAGGCCGACAGGTCCAGCGCCTGGGTGCTCGCATTCAGCCGCCCGAGCGGCCAGGCCGCGAACGGGCGCAGTTCGGCGTCGACATCGAGCGTCTGCTCGGTCTGCGCTGCCGTGGCGCGGGCACGCACGCTGCCGCGCAGTTGCGGCTGCGCCAGCGGGCCGGCGAGCCGCGCGCTGGCGCGCCATTCCGCAGTCGCTGAAGCCGCGCCAGCCGCGCCAGCCACCGCATCCTGCGTCACGCTCAACTGCGCTTCCAGCGACAACGGCATGCGTGTGCCGATGTGCGCCGAGCCTTGCGCGCGCAGTCGGTCCCAGGCCAGGCTCAGCGCATCGACACGGTGCTGCTTGCCGCCATCGGCGCCGAGGTGGACTCGCGCCTTGACGTCGCGCAGCGGCTGTTCGCCGAGCGCTGCCAGGTCGAGCTGGCCGATGCGCAGCGACGCAATCTCGACTTCCAGCGGCAACCGCAAGTCGGTCGGTGCCGCGAGCGGCGTGGTGTCGGTGCTTGGCGCGAGCAGCACCTGAACCCGCGCGGCGTACAGCTCGTCCAGGCTGAGGCGCGCCCACTGCGACGATGCGCCGTGGCGCTGCACGCGCAATCCGCGCCAGCCGGCGTCGGTCAGCACCACCCGGTCCGCGCTGCCGGGCCACTGCAGTTCGATGCGCTGCGCGGCGAAGTCGCCCCACACGTTGCCGCGCGGCTGCGTGACCTTCACGCCGGGCAAGCGCGACAGCAGCCAGGCGCTGCCCGATTCGCTGCGCGCGGCCCACCACACGGTGCCGAGCGTTGCGGCGAGCAGCAGCGCGAGCGTCAGCAACACGGCCGCCATGATTTGCCAGACACTCAGCCAGACACGGCGCTGCAGCCTCAAAACGCGATCCCCACGCTGAAGTGCATCCTGAAGCGCTTCACGTCCTGTCCGTACGCGAGGTCGAGCCGCAACGGGCCGACCGGGCTGCGCCAGCGCAGGCCGGCACCGTACCCCAGCGCAGGGCGCAGGTCTTGCCAACGGCCGGCCGCATTGCCGGCGTCGACAAACGCAGCCCACCAGAAGGCCGGGTAACGTGCCGAGATCGGCCGCGCGATTTCGGCGCTGCCGGTGAACAGCACGCGTGCGCTGGTGACGGCACCGTTGACCACCGGCCCCAACGTGCGGTAGCCGTAGCCGCGCACCGAATCGTCACCGCCGGCGCGAAACAACAAGGTGTCGGGCACGCCGACCGTGTTGCCGGCAAACACCTGGCCGGCTTCGGCGCGCCAGGTCGTGTACCAGGTGTCGCCGAGCGGGTGATACCAGGTCAGGCGGGCGTAGGTGCGGCCGAACGGGCCGTTGTCGGCGGTGGTGCTGCGCGCGTAACCCAACGCCGCCTGCGCCGACAGCGTGGTGCCGCGCGTGGGCAGCAACACGCTGTCGACGTCGCGCCAGACCCAGTGGTAGTTGCCCGACACGGCGTCGCTGTTGCTGGTGCCTGCCACCGTGTCGAGCCGCACGTGCGTCAGCTCGGCGTAGTACAAGCGCTCGATGCGCGGCGTGTCCTGGGTGCGGCCGAGGCGTGCGCTCCATGAAGTGCGCAACTCCTCAGCCGAGCGCAGCCGTTCGGCACTGCCGGCCACCAGGTTGCGGTAGTTGCCGGGCAGCGGGTACGAGGTGAGCTCGCCGCTCCACGACTTCAGGTCCGGGCCGAGTTCGAGCTTGTTCTTCGCGATCCATTCCCAGCCGAACGGCTGGCGGTGGGTGTGTTCGATCGAGAGCCGCGGCCCTGTGTTGGCGCTGTAGCCGACGCCGAAGGTCGCTTGCTGCAGCGGCTGTTCGCGCAGCCGCACCAGCACCGGCGCGGCCTCGGCCGTGTCCGGGTTCGGGTCGATCTCGACCGCGGCGCCTTCGAACAGGCCCGAGGTCTGGAGCTTTTCCTGGAAGTCGAGCAGCAGCTTTTCGTTGTACGGCATGCCCGGCCCGAAATTCGCCAGGCGCTTCACGCTGTCTTCGGTGTAGCGCTTCAGGCCTTCGATGCGAAACGCGCCGATGCGAAACAGCGCGCCGCTGTCGGCCAGCAAGTCGAGCTTGACGGTGTTCTGCGTCGCGTCGACCTGTGCCGAAGTGTCTTTCCACGTCGCGGTCGGGTAGCCGTCGGCGCGCAGCCGCGCCAGCGTGGCGTTTTTTGCGCTGCTCCAGTCGCCGTCACGAAACGGCTGGCCGGGTTGCAGGGCCCATTGCAGGCGCAGCGTGTTCTGCAATTGCAGCGCGGTCGCGTCGCCCGACGTGGCGGCGGTTTGCAGCGGCCCTTCAGCGTTCAGCGTCAGCTTTTCGACGCTGGCGCGAGGCCCGGGTGTCACGACGATGCGCAGCAGCGGCTTGCCCGGGCCTGCGTTGGCGACGCGCTCGACCTTCACGTCGGCGTTGAAATAGCCCTCGGTTTCGAGCAAGGCCCGGGCTTGCGCGGGCGCCGCGGCGATCAGCCGGTCGAGCTCGGAAGTCGTGATGCCGTCGGTGGTCGGCACGTTCTGAAAACGCGCCAGGTCGAGGTACGTCGAGAGCAGCACATTCAGTGGCGGCGTCGGTGCGACCACTTCGAGGCGGTACACGGCCTGGTCGGGTGATGCGGCCTCGGCGGCGCTGGCGGCCGCGGCAGCAGGTGCAGCCGCGGCCGAGGTGTCGACCGGTTTCGGCCACCACGATGGCAGCGACGAACAGCCCGCGACACCCAACAAGCACAACATCAGCGCGCAAGCCGTGACCGACGCTGGCCACGCCAGCGGCTGCCTCATTTGCCCAGCAGGCGCATCGCCCCTTCGAGCCCGGGCAGCGTCAACGGGAACATGCGGTGGTTCATCAACTGCTGCATGATCGCGATGCTCTGCCGGTAGCCCCACACGCCTTGCGGCTCGGGGTTGATCCAGGCGAACTTCGGGAACGCGTTCGTCAGCCGCTGCAGCCACTGCGCCCCGGCTTCCTCGTTGTTGTACTCGACGCTGCCGCCGGGCTGCAGGATCTCGTACGGGCTCATCGTCGCGTCGCCGACGAAGATCAGCTTGTAGTCCTTGTTGTACTTGCGCAGGATGTCCATCGTTGCGAACTTCTCGCTGTAGCGGCGCCGGTTGTTCTTCCACATGAAGTCGTAGACGCAGTTGTGGAAGTAGTAGAACTCGAGGTGCTTGAACTCGCTCTTCGCGGCGCTGAAGATCTCTTCGACGCGGTGGATGTGCTCGTCCATCGTGCCGCCCACGTCCATCAGCAGCAACACTTTCACCTTGTTGTGGCGCTCCGGAACCATCTTGATTTCGAGCCAGCCGGCGTTCGCGGCGGTGCTGCGAATCGTGTCGTCGAGGTCGAGTTCTTCGGCCGAGCCTTCGCGCGCGAAACGGCGCAGGCGGCGCAGCGCGACCTTGATGTTGCGCGTGCCGATCTCTAACGTATCGTCGTAGTCCCTGAACTGGCGCTGGTCCCAGACCTTCACCGCGCTGCGATTGCGACCCTTGTCCTGCCCGATGCGGATTCCCTGGGGGTTGTACCCGTACGCGCCGAACGGCGAGGTGCCGCCGGTGCCGATCATCCGGTTGCCCCCCTCGTGGCGCTCCTTCTGTTCCTCGAAGCGTTTCTTGAGCGTGGCCATCAACTCGTCCCAGCCCATCTTCTCGATCGCGGCCTTCTCTTCGGGGCTCAGTTCGAGCTCGAACTTCTTGCGCAGCCAGTCGAGCGGCACATCCTGCGTGAAGTCGGTGAGCGTCGCCACGCCCTTGAAGTAGGCAGCGAAGGCGCGGTCGAATTTGTCGAAGTTGGCTTCGTCCTTCACCAGCGCGGTGCGCGCGAGGTAGTAGAACTTGTCGACCGTCGGGCCGCTGCTGTCGCCGAGGTCGTGCGGGTCGGCGTCCAGCACGCCGGCCCGGATCGCCTCGAGCAGCATCAGGTACTCCTTGACCGAGACCTTCAGCTTGGCCGCGCGCAGCGTGAAGAAGAAATTGATCAACATGGCGGTCGGCGTGTTGGTGAGTACGCAAGACGATGGACGTATTGTGACGGCAGCGTCACCCGCTCGCCGGCCCGCGGGGCATACTTGATGCCGGTCCCGACGCGACATCCGATATTGGCGCCACGGCGCCCAGGACAAGCATTGAACGACACCCCCACCGTGCTGATGCTGGTTGTTCTGCAGCAAGGCCTGTGCGCCTTCAGCTGGTGGGTGGCCGGCCGCTGGCTCGGCTTGGCGCGACGCGTCGCGGCGCACTGGATGCTGGCGGCGCTGGCCGCGGCCTTCGGCCTTGTGCTGGTGTTGCAGCGTGGGGTCTGGCCGCGGGTTCTCACGCTGTTCGTCGCCAACGTGCTGATCATGCTGGCCTTCGTGCTGATCCGGCGCGGCGTCCAGGTCTTCCTGCGCGCCCGCCCGACCGATGTTGAACATGCGGGCGTGCTCGCGCTCGACACCGCGCTGTTGCTTTACTTCGGCGTCATTTCCTATGACCAGACGATGGCCGTGATCTGCGCGTCGGCGCCGATCGCCTGGACGCTCTGGCGCGCTGCGTATGAGAGCCACCGCAGTCTGGCGCGCGAAGGTGCGCCCGCCACAGCGATGGCCGTCGCCGGACCGTTCGCGCTGCTCGGGCTGATGTTCTCGGTGCGGGTCGTGATCGGCATGGTCATGCCCGAGGTGGGTGCGCGACCACTGAGCGAATCGAACCCGTTCAACGCCGCGACCGCGATGGCCTTCATGGTCGTCGGCCTGGTGCTGAACATGGTGCTCGCGCTGCTGGTCGTCGGACGCCTCGTCGAGCGGCTGCGCCAGCGCACGCTGCGCGACGCGCTGACCGGCCTGCTCAACCGCCGCGCGCTCGGGCCGCTGCTGCAACGCCAGGCGGGCAGGCTGCGTCGCTACCACGAAACCTACGCGGTGCTGATGATCGACATCGATCACTTCAAGAATGTCAACGACTCCTTCGGTCACGCGGCCGGCGACGCCGCGCTGGTGAACCTGGCCACCCTGATGCGCGAAGCGGCGCGCGACATCGATCACATCGTGCGCGTCGGTGGCGAAGAGTTCTGCATTCTGCTGCCGCACACCGACCGCGACGGCGCGCTGCGGCTCGGCAACCGCCTGCGCGAGTTGGTGCGTGCCAGCGATGCGACGCCGGCGCGGGCGCCGATGACGGTCAGCATCGGCGTGGCGATGGCGCAGTCGGCCGACGAAAAACCCGAGGCGGTGCTGGCCCGCGCCGATGTCGCGCTTTACCGCGCCAAGGCCGCGGGTCGCGACCGGGTGGTGCTGGCCGAGACGCCGGGCGCGCCCGGCTGGCAGACGGCCTAGGGCTTGCGGCGTGCCCGCGACGGTTTCAGCGGTGCGGCCTTGTCGTGTGCCCGGTCGTGCGCCTTCAGCCAATCGAGGAACTCGCCGTACCACAGCTTCGAATTGCGCGGCTTCAGGATCCAGTGGTTCTCGTCGGGGTACCAAAGCAGCCGCGCGTCCACACCCTTGGCCTTGAGCGTGTTGTAGTAGGCCAGACCCTGCTGGTCGGGAACGCGGTAGTCGAGCGCGCCGTGGATCACCAGCGTCGGCGTTTGCATTGCACCGACGAACGCGCTCGGGCTTTGCGACTGCACCTTCGCCGGATCTTCCCAGTACCACGCGCCCAGTTCCTTGGCGTGCCAGGTGTAGGCATCGTCGCTGAACATCGCGGTCCAGTCGAAGCAGCCGGCGTGACACACGTAGGCGTTGTAGCGGCCCGGCCTCACATGGCCGTTCATCCACGCGACCATGTAGCCGCCGTAGCTGCCGCCGGCGGCGAACACGCGCTTGCGGTCGACCCACGTCCGACTTCGCAGCCAGTCGGTGCCGGCCTCGATGTCCTGCAGTTCGAGCTCGCCCCAGCGGTGCGTGATGCTGTCGAGGAACGCGTGCCCGAAGCCGCTCGAGCCGTGATAGTTGACGCAGGCCACCACATAGCCCTGCGCCGCGAACGCCTGCGAGTTCCAGCGGTAGTGGAACGTGTCGCCGGCCGCGGCGTGCGGCCCGCCGTGGATGCTGTGCAGCACCGGGTATCTCTTCTTTCGATCGAAGCGCGGCGGATAGGTCAGCCACATCTGCACCGGCTCGTTCCGCGCGCCGTTGACGACAACCTCTTCGCACGCGCCGAGGCGCAGGCCGGCGAGCAGCGTGTCGTTGAACGACTCGATGCGCAGCGGCGCCCGGGCCTCGCGCGCCGCATGCACGCGCGCCGGATGCATCAGCGAATCGGCGACGCTGACGACCACGTCAGCGGCGACGTCAAAGCCCTGCACCCAGCCGCCTTGAGCGGCGACGCTGGCGCTACGGCTCGCGATCGCGTAACGGTACAGGTGCTTGCGCCCGCGATCCTCGGCGGCGAAGTACAGCGCGCTGGCGTCTGCGGCCCAGCGCAGCGGGCCATCGACGGCGTGGTCCCAGGCGCCGCTGAGCAGTTGCCAGCGGCCGCCGCGCTTGAGCAGCGCGGCGTGGCCGGGCATCGTGTGCTTCCTGCCGGTGTGAGCGGCAACGAATGCGACGTGCGCGCCGTCGGGGCTGTAGCGCGGTGTGTCGAAATCCCAGTCCGGGTCATGCGTCAGCGTCTCGAACTTGTGGCTGCGAACGTTCAGTTCGACCAGCGCCTTGCGGTTCTCGATGCGCTTTTGCGGCTGCGGGTCGAACGCGAACACGATATGCCGGCCGTCCGGCGCGATGTCGAACAGGTTGGCGTCCGGCTCGGCGCGCGGCAGCTCGTAGGGAGTGGCTTCGAAGAGATCGGCAATGCGGCCGCTCGCCACATCGAGCACGTGCAGGTGCGGCACCCGGCCCATCGGCAGGTGGTGATCCCAGAAGCGGTACTGGGCTTCGCTGGTTGCGTAGCCGCTGACCTTGCGGTCCTTGAATTCCTGAAGTCGCCTGGCCTGCGCCTTGGTGCCCTTCAGCTCGGGCCAGACCCACGCGATGAAGGCGATGCGCTTGCCGTCGGGGAACCATTTGAAGGCCTCGATGCCGGGCGTGAACCGGCTGATGCGACGCGCCTCGCCGCCGTCGGGCGCGATGACGTAGAGCTGCGGCGCGTCGTCCTTCCTGCCCTGCTGTTCGCGCTTCGCGACGAAGGCGATCTGATCAAAGGTGGGCGACCATGCAGGCTGGCCGTCTTTTTCGCCGCAACTGGTCAGGCGCCGGGCCGCGCCGCCGAAGGTCGACAGTAACCACAGGCTGACATGGCTCGTGTTGTCGGCCATCGAGAAACTGCTGACCGAGCAAACCGCCTGCGCGCCGTCGGGCGCGAGCGAGACACCGCCGATGCGCTCGAACTTCCAGAGGTCGTCGACGGTGAGGGTTTTTGTCTTTTCGGCCATTGGACGCGGGGCAGATGAGTTCGGAAGGAGCGGTGTCGGGCTTACTGGCCGAGACGGATGCCGAGCGCCCACACGTAGGCCGCTGAGCACAGCTCGATGAGGGCCAGGATGGCGCCGTGACCGAGCGCGGCGGCGGCGATCCCCTTGACGCCGTTGAAGACCCGTGGTCGGCCGTAGAACTGCGAGGCGGCCCAACCGAAGTACAGGTACCAGACCACCCAGAAGGCGATCACCTGTTCCCGCGTCGGTGCGTCGCGGGAACCGATGAAGGACAACAGCGCCGCGAGCGCGGGCACGATCGCCCGCAGGCTCAGCGCATATGCCACCAGCACCATGTGCTCCGACAGGTTGAGCCGGGCCGCGCGGAACACGAGGGCGCATATGACGCCGAGCAATGGCAGCTGAACCAGCAACAGCAGGTTGAAATGCTGCTGCAGCAGATCGGCGGGCGCCGTGGCGAACCCGTCGTGAGCCAGAACCCGGTAGCCGAGCAGGTTGACGGCGAACGCCGACGCGCCCACCAGCACCGCGAGCGTGGCGAACGGGCCGTAGTGACGCCGTCGTTTGCCGTCGATAAAGTCGCGCGCCACATGGCCCGGCCGTGTGAGCAGCCCCCAGAGCAACGCGATCGGCCCGCGCTCCACGTTGGCGAACGAGTGCATCAGTTCGCGCACGAGATCGCCGATCGACAGTCGAGCCGTGTCGGTGCGCTGGCCGCAGCGCGCGCAGAACCTCGCCGGAACGACGATCGCGGCATCGCAGTTCAGGCAGCGGATGTCCGACATCTCGTACCGGCCCTTGCTCAGGAAGGGCGTGGCCGGTCGAGTTGCCAACGCAGGTGCGCCTTCACGGTCGGCCACTCGCTCTCGACGATGCTGTAGACGCAGGTGTCGCGCAGCGTGCCGTTGCCGGCGCGCTGGTGGTTGCGCAGCACGCCGTCAAGCTTCGCCCCAAGCCTCTCGATCGCGCGCCGGCTCTGCTGGTTGAAGAAGTGCGTGCGAAACTCGACCGCGATGCAGCCGAGCGTCTCGAACGCATGCGTCAGCAACAGCAGCTTGCACTCGGTGTTGAACGGGCCGCGCTGCGCGCTCGTCGCGGTCCAGGTGGAGCCGATCTCGAGGCGCCGATGCACCGCATCGATGTTCATGAATGTCGTCATGCCCGCGATGCGACCGCGCGCATCGCGAGTCGTGAACGGCAGCATCGTGCCGCTCGCCTGCAGATCGAGCCGGCGCGCGATCTCGGCGCGCATCGTCTCGGGGCTGGGGATCGCGGTGTACCAGAGCTTCCAGAGTTCACCGTCGCTCGCGGCGGTGACCAGTCCGTCGTGATGCTCGGGCGCAAGCGGTTCGAGCGCGCAATGCGCCCCGCTCAACCGAACCGGCGCGAGCCACGCTGCCATCTTCAGCGGTTGTTCCGCTGCATGAACACCAGCTTCTCGAACAGCGACACGTCCTGCTCGTTCTTCAGCAGCGCGCCCACCAGCGGCGGCACCGCGACCTTGTCGTCCTTGCTCTGCAGCACCTCGAGCGGGATGTCTTCGGCCAGCAGCAGCTTGAGCCAGTCGAGCAGTTCGCTGGTCGAAGGCTTCTTCTTCAGGCCGGGCAGGTTGCGCACGTCGTAGAAGTTCTTCAATGCGGCCGCGAGCAGCTCTTTCTTGAGGCCGGGGAAGTGCACGCCGACGATCGCCTGCATCGTGTCGGCATCCGGGAACCTGATGTAGTGGAAGAAGCAGCGGCGCAGGAACGCGTCGGGCAGTTCCTTCTCGTTGTTCGACGTGATGAAAACCAGTGGGCGGTGCACCGCCTTGACAAGCTCGCGCGTCTCGTAGACGTAGAACTCCATCCGGTCGATCTCGCGCAGCAGGTCGTTCGGGAACTCGATGTCGGCCTTGTCGATCTCGTCGATCAACAGCACCACCGGCTGTTCGGCGGTGAAGGCCTGCCACAGCACGCCCTTGACGATGTAGTTATGGATGTCCTTGACCTTCGCATCGCCCAGCTGGCTGTCACGCAGCCGG
>JANMAW010000068.1:0-2215 GCA_031360005.1 Rhizobacter sp. | reverse complement strand
GGCACCGCGAATCCGATGCCGATGAAGGTACGCTGGCGCGACGGGTTCAGGATCGCGGTGACGATGCCGACGACCTCGCCGTCCATCGTCACCAGCGGCCCACCCGAATTGCCGGGGTTGGCCGCGGCGTCGAACTGGATCAGGTTGGTCAACGTGTGCTGGCCCTCGGGCGAACGGAACTCGCGCTTCAGCCCCGACACGACGCCAGCCGACGCCGACGGCCCGATGCCGAACGGGAAACCCACCGCCAGCACATGATCGCCGGGCGCGAGGTCGGCGGTCGATCGCATCGTCGCGGCTTCGAGGTCGTCGGGAATGGTCCTGGCGCGCAGCACCGCGAGGTCGTCCTGCGGCTGGGTGCTGAGCACCACCGCGTCGGAGTCGGTACCGTCCATGAACGTGACCTTGATGCGCTTCGCGCCACTGATCACGTGCAGGTTCGTCAGGATCGTGCCGTTGTCGATGATCACCACGCCGGTGCCGACGCCGCGCTCGACCGGAGCGTGGTTCTTGCCGTCCTTCTCGCCCCTGTTGTCGTCGCGGTCGCTGCCGTCGTCGCCGTCGGTCATCAGCCCGACGACGCGCACGACCGAGGGCAGGATCGCCTCGTAGGCCCGCGCGACAGGCGAAGCCAGCGGCTTGTCTTCGATCGACTGGCGGATCGCCGCATCGATCTGCTCGATCGTGAGGGGCGGTTTTCGCGGCGCCGTCGAGCCGTTCAGCGCCAGCCCGGCAACCACCAGCAGCAACACCGCGCTGGCCCAGAGCTGGCGTTCGTGGCGTGCCGCCGATGCCTTGATGCGTGCCCAGCGAGCGGCCGGCCGGGCCGGCGCTTCAGGTGTCGAAGTGGTCTCCGTGGGGGCCGGCCCACCGGGCTGCCCAGAAGGAACCGGCGCCGGCGAGGGTGGGCGAGAGCGGCTGTACAGCGGTGCCTTCTTCATCGTCTGCCTCCCGAGCGGCGGATGTGATCGGTTCCCCCAAAACATCGCCTGCAGGGACTCGAACAGCTGGTACCGCAGGCGACGTCTCTACGGTAGCACGCGGTGAAATTCCTGTCACAGCGGTGGGCCCGGCGCCGCGCTGCCGGGGGCGTGACCCGGTCGGGTCGACGGGGGCTCGGGTCTTGCGTGTCGAGCCGCTCGAGCACCGCGCAGGCCAGAGCGGCCTGGGTGGCCGGCGACGGTGTCCGACGCATGCGTGGGGATCTTGCGGCGGCCCAGTGCATCATCGCGGCATGTGGATCGACAGTCATTGCCATCTCGACGCACCCGAGTTCGACGCCGACCGGGCCGATGTCCTGGCCCGCGCGATGGTCGCAGGCGTGGCAGGCATCGTGATTCCCGCCGTCGAGTTGGCCAACTTCCAGCAAGTGCGAGAGCTTGCGCATCAGCACGGCCTGGCCTATGCGCTCGGCATCCACCCGCTTTGCACCGACCGTGCGGCAGACGCCGACCTGCAGGGATTGCGCGCCGCGCTCGCCGCGCACCGCGCCGACCCGCGCCTGGTCGCGGTCGGCGAGATCGGCCTCGATCACTTCGTGCCGGGCCTCGACCGGCCGCGGCAGGAGCACTTCTATGCAGAGCAGCTGAAGCTCGCGCGCGAGTTCGGGCTGCCGGTCATCCTGCACGTGCGCCGCTCGGCCGACACGTTGCTCAAGCACCTGCGGCGTACCGCTGTTCGAGGTGGCATCGCCCATGCGTTCAACGGCAGCAAGCAGCAGGCGCTGGGCTTCGTGGACCTCGGCTTCAAACTCGGCTTCGGCGGCGCGATGACCTTCGAGCGCGCGTTGCAGATCCGGCGCCTCGCCCGGAGCCTGCCGATGACAAGCATCGTGCTCGAAACCGATGCGCCCGACATCCCGCCGCAGTGGCTCTATCGCACGGCCGGCCAACGCGCTGCCGGCGCGGCCTCGCGCAACGAGCCTGCCGAACTGCCGCGCATTGCCGCGACGCTGGCCGAACTGCGTGGCTTGGCGCTGGCGGAGGTGGCCGCGGCCACGACAGCGAACGCACGCGTCGCGTTGCCAGCGCTGGCGACGCTCGCAGGCGCATCTGTCTGCGCATGAGCGCGTTGCTCGACGGCCTGCCGCCGGTGCTCGATTCGAACACCCGCCTCGTCGTGCTCGGCAGCTTTCCCGGCGCGGCATCGCTGCAGGCGCAGCAGTACTACGGCCACCCGCGCAACCACTTCTGGCCCATCCTGTCGGCCCTTTGGA
>JANMAW010000052.1:0-11022 GCA_031360005.1 Rhizobacter sp. | reverse complement strand
TCGACGAAAATGCGCAGCGTGTCCTTCAGCGTGTCGACGGTGTCGAACAGCGGTTCCTTGTCTTCCTGGTTGTCCTTGTTGTAGGCCAGCGGCTGGCCCTTCATCAACATCAGCAGCGCCATCAGGTGGCCGACGACGCGACCGGTCTTGCCGCGCGCCAGTTCGGGCACGTCGGGGTTCTTCTTCTGCGGCATGATCGACGAGCCGGTGCAGAAGCGGTCGGCCAGGTCGATGAAGCCGAAGCTCTGGCTCATCCATAGCACCAGCTCTTCGGCAAAGCGCGAGACGTGGACCATGCACAGCGCCGCGGCCGACGTGAACTCGATCGCGAAATCGCGGTCACTGACCGCGTCGAGGCTGTTCTGGCAGATGCAGGCGCGGCCTTCGTCGTCGACCATCCCGAGCATCTTCGCGACCCGCTCGCGGTCGAGCGGGTAGCTGGTGCCGGCGAGCGCGGCCGCGCCCAGCGGCAGGCGGTTGGTGCGGCGGTGCACATCGACCATGCGCTCGGCGTCGCGCGCGAACATCTCGACATAGGCCAGCAGGTGGTGCCCGAAGCTCACCGGCTGAGCCACCTGCAGATGCGTGAATCCGGGCATGATGACCTCGGCATTCTTCTCGGCCACATCGATTAGCGCGCGCTGCAACTGGGCGAGCAGCGCGCCGATCGCGGTGATCTCGTCGCGCAGCCACAGTCGCACGTCGGTGGCGACCTGGTCGTTGCGCGAGCGGCCGGTGTGCAGGCGCTTGCCTGCATCGCCGACCAGGCTGGTCAGACGCGCCTCGATGTTCAGGTGCACGTCTTCGAGGTCGAGCTTCCATTCGAACGTGCCGGCTTCGATCTCCTGCGTGATCCGGGCCATCCCGCGCTGGATCGCCGCATTGTCGGCGGCCGCGATGATGCCCTGCGCACCAGCATCTCGGCATGCGCCAGGCTGCCGGCGATGTCGGCCCTCCACAGCCGCTGGTCGAATCCGACGCTGGCGGTGTAGCGCTTGACCAACTCGCCCATCGGCTCCGAGAACAATGCCGACCAGGCCTGGGATTTTTTGTCGAGTTGATGGGTGGGCATGGGCGGCGCGCTGGACAATGCGGGACTGAAGGATTCTATCGAGGCCCCTCCGAACCGCCTGTCACCCGTCGATGCCAGCCCGCCCGCCGCCGCCCGACACCTTGCCCCCCGTGTCCACCCGCCCGGGCGACGCACGCACGACCGGCTTCGGCACGACGCTGTTCGAGGCGCTCGGCCCTGCCGGCCCCGTGCCCGTGGCCGCGGACTCGCTGTTCGATGTCTGCCACGTCGGCGTGCTGCTGCGCGCGCTGCTGTTCGTGCATGGTGTGCTGGCGATCGGCGTGCTGTTTGTCGCGAGTTCGTTCCAGAGCTGGCTGGTGCTGTTTGCCGCCGGTACCAGCACCGCGTTGCCGGCGGTGCTGATATGGCTGCTGGTCGCGTGTGCGGGCAAGCGCCCGTTCGGCGCGCTGCCGCTGGTCGCGCAGTGGGCGGTCGCGACTGCACTCGGCGCCGCCAGCGCAGCGGCCGGTGCGGCGCTGGCCTGGTTGCTCGCGGGCGGGGTGCTCGGCACCCCCGACCGGCTTGCGCCGGCACTCGCCGGGGCAGGCCTGGCAGCAGCGATGTTCCAGTGGCTGCGGATGCGCTCGCTGGCTGCGCTGCCGGCGGACGCCACCGCACGGCTCGCCGAACTGCAGTCGCGCATCCGGCCGCACTTCCTGTTCAACACCTTGAACACCGCGCTGACCCTGGTGCGGCTCGACCCGCCGCGTGCCGAAGGGCTGCTCGAAGACCTGGCCGAACTGTTCCGCGTGGCGATCGCCGATAGCCCGGAATCGGTGACGCTCGCCGAAGAGGTGGAGCTGGCGCAGCGCTACCTCGCGATCGAGCAGATTCGCTTCGGCAGCCGGCTGCAAGTGAGCTGGGAGCTCGATCCCGACGCCGGCCAGGCCCGCGTGCCGCCGCTGCTGCTGCAGCCCTTGGTCGAGAACGCGGTGCGGCATGGCGTCGAGCCGGCTGCCGGTGGCGGCGTGATCCGCGTGCGCACGCGGGTCAAGCTCGGCCGCGCGCTGATCTCGATCGTCAACAGCGTGCCGGCCACGCCGTCGCGGCCGGGCAGCGGCATGGCGCTGCACAACGTGCGTGAGCGCCTGCGCCTGATGCACGACGTGGCCGCGCAGTTCGAGGTCCGCAGCGAACCCGATGTGTTCCGCGTGCAGATCGTGGTGCCGCTGTGACTGCCGCGGCCTCGAACGAGTTGCGCGTGCTGCTCGTCGATGACGAAGAACTGGCGCGGCTGCGCCTGCGCGGGCTCGTCAACGAGTGCGTCGATCCGAAGGCCAGCGTGGTCGGCGAGGCCGCCAATGCGACGCAGGCGATGGCGTGGCTCGCGACCGCGCGCTGCGACCTGCTGCTGCTCGACGTGCAGATGCCGGGGCGCGACGGCACGCAGCTCGCGGCGGAGCTGCGGCAGTTGCCCGAACCCCCGGCGGTGGTCTTCGTGACCGCGCATCCCCAGCACGCGCTGCGCGCGTTCGATCTCGAGGCGGTTGACTTCCTGACCAAGCCGGTGCGGCGCGAGCGGCTGCATGCCGCGTTGCAGCGGGTCGCGCAGCGGCTCGCGCTGCAGCGCCCGGGTGCGGAGGCCGCTGCACCCGCGACCGGGGCGGACGAGGAAGCCCCCGTCATCGTCGTCGCCGACCGTGGCCGGGTGCTGCGCGTGGCGCTCGCCGAGGTCTTGTATTTCAAAGCCGAGCTCAAGTACGTGACCCTGCGCACTGCCGACCACACCTATGTGCTCGACGAGGCTCTGTCGGATCTCGAGCAACGCCTGGGCGAGCGCTTCCTGCGCGTGCATCGCAATGCGCTGGTCGCGCGGAGTGCAGTGCGCGCGCTCGAGCGGCGCGCGATCGCGGGCGAGGGCGACGAGGAGGGTGGCGAAGGCTGGGCGGTTTGCATCGCGCCGGTCGACGAATGGCTCGCGGTCTCGCGCCGGCAGGTGGCAGCGGTGCGCGAGGCGTTGGTCGCCGCGGGGCGGTGACTGATGATCCTGTCGCCGTTGCTGCGCGGCAGGCGCGTCAGGCATTCACGGCGGTGGGGTCGTCGCCAGACGCAGCGCGACGCGATTCGTCTTCGAGAGGGTGGGAAGCGCCAGCCTGCGGCCCTCCGCCAGCAGGTGGGCGAACTCCTGAGCGTGCACCGGTCGGCTGAAGAAATACCCCTGCATCGCGTCACAGTGCTGGCGCCGCAGGTAGTGCATCTGGGCTTCGGTTTCCACCCCCTCAGCGATGACGGTCATCTTCAGGTTGTGCGCCAACCCGATGATGGTGTTGCAGATGATCGCGCTGTCGGGGTCGGCCGTGATGTCGCGAACGAAGGACTGATCGATCTTCAGGTGGTCGATCGGAAAGCGCTTCAGATGGCTGAGCGACGAGTAACCGGTGCCGAAGTCGTCGAGCGACATCTTGACGCCGAGAGCCTTCAACTCCTTGACGGTTGCGACGGCGTCCTCGACGTCGTGCATCACGGCGCTTTCGGTGATCTCCAGCACCAGCAGCCCCGCGTCGAGCGCATTGTCGGCCAGCGATTGCGCGATCAATGGCACGAGCCCGGGGTGCCGGAACTGCCGGGCCGACAGGTTCACCGCCACAGGGGGTACGGCCAGACCGGCATCCAGCCAGGAGCGCAGTTGCCGGCAGACGCTGGCGATGACCCATTCGCCCAGCGGCTCGATAAGCCCCGTCTTCTCGGCCAGCGGTATGAAGTCCGCCGGCGACACCATGCCCTTGATCGGATGGCGCCAGCGCACCAGTGCCTCGGCGCCGGTCACCGCGCCGCTTGAGAGGCTGACCTGCGGTTGATAGTGCATCAGCAACTCGCCGCGCTCCAGCGCGCGACGCAAGTCGGCTTCCATCGCAAAGCGTACTGCCATCCGCTCGTTCATCTGCGGCGCAAAGAAGCGGAAACGTCCGCCGCCCAGCGACTTGGCGTGGTACATCGCCCTGTCGGCGTTGCGCATCACCGCGCCCGCGTCGTCGCCATCGTCCGGATAGAGGCTGACGCCGATCGAGGCGGACGGCCGAATCTCGTGCTCCTCGATGCGCAACGGCGCGCCGAGCGCGGCGATGACCTTGCCGGCGACGGTGGCGGCGTCGGCCATCGACTCGATGTCCTTGACCAGCACGACGAACTCGTCGCCTCCGAGCCGTGCCACCGTATCGGACTCGCGCACCGCGGCCGTCAACATGCGCGCCGCCTCGATGAGCAGCCGGTCGCCCGTGCCATGGCCGAGCGTGTCGTTGACCAGCTTGAAGCGATCCAGGTCGACGAACATCAGCGCCAGTTTGTTGCCGTGCCGTTTGGCGTCGGCGACCGCCTGCGCCAGGCGGATTTCGAGGGTGAAGCGGTTGGCCAGCCCGGTCAGCGTATCGAAGTGCGCCCGGTGCTCGAGCTCGCGTTCGACGCGCTTGCGCTCCTCGGTCTCGCGCAGGCTGGCGATGCGGTAGGCGAGGTCGTCGGCCAGCTCCTGCAGGACCTTGATCTCCTCGCCGTCGAAGGCGTCGGCTTCCTCGGCGTAGATGCTGAGCACGCCCAGCACCTCGCCGCGGGGTGACAGCGGCAGCGCGAGGCAGGAGGCGAGGCCGCGCTGCAGCGCGATGGCGCATCCGGGCTCGAAGGCAGGGTCGGCCGAGCCGAAACGCACCAGCACCGGCAGACGGTCAACCACGGCGGCGCCGCCGACGCCCCAACGCCGCTCGTCATCGCCCCAGCACAGTTTCAGTTGGTCGACATAGTCGCGGTCCGTCCCCGCGTGCGCGGCGAGCTCGATGCTGTGGGCCGCATCGTGGCGCGCATAACCCACCCAGGCGAGGCGATAGCCGCCGACATCCGCCACCAGGCGGCAGATGGATTGCACCAGTTCGGTCTCGCTGGGGGCGCGCACCAGTGTCTCCTTGCAATGCGACAACACCCGCACGGCGCGCCCCAAACGCTTCAGCTCGGTCGTCTGTTCCTGGCGGCGGACGTGCGCCGCTTGCAGCGCATCGGCCAAGTGGTTCAGCGACCCGGCGAGCACGCCGAACTCGGTGCGCTCGTCGGAGCGCAGGCGGGCTGTCAGGTTTCCGCCGGCCAGGCTGCCCGCGAAGGCCATGCATTGGCGCAGCGCACTTGCGACGTTGCGCGAAATGAACACCACCACCACCAGCCCGAGCAGCATCGCGGCGACGGCCGTCCCCATCACGGCCCACGCCGTTGTGCGGCCGAGTCGGTCGACGGTGGCCCGGGTTCGGGCAGCCGCCTCGCCGGCCCGGGCGTGCAACCGATCGAGCAGCGGCTCGACCGTGTGAACCGACGCCAGGTAGGCGAGCGAGGCGTTGCCGGCGGCTTCTTCGACCGCCACGTACTCGTGGAACCGGGATTGGTACTCGGTGGTCAGACGCAACAACTCTTGCGTGCGCCGCGCCGGCACGGCCGCGCGTCCGATGTCGATGCGGTACTGGTCGGCTTGGCGGTCGAAGTCTTGCACGTACCGCGGCAGGCCACGCAGCAGGAAGTCCTTCTCGGCGCGGCGTAACCCGAGCAACGCACTTTTCAGGCTCTCCGGTGCCCCGTCACGCAGCAGCGCTTCGATGGCATGGGCGCTGCGGCGGAACTCGCCCTCCAGCCCGGCATTGAAGTGGCCCAGCCGGCCGCGCAGCTCGACCATTCGCAGGAAGCCCGCTTCGTATTCCATCGAGACCCGCTCGACGGCCTGGGTGTCCTCGACAATGGCCGCGTCGTCCGTCAGGCTGCGAACGATGGCCATGTTCTCGCGTACGGAAAGCAGGTTCGACTGGACCAGCGTCGCATAGCGCGACCGCGACTCTTCGAAGCCGAATTCCTTCAACCTGAGCAGGAAGTCCTTCTCGTTGCGGCGTGCTTTGAGCATCATGGCGCCGCTTTTCAGCGTGAGCTCGGCAATCCGGTTGTCGCGGTCCAGGAAGGTGTTCACGGCGCCGAGCGCCTGCCGCTGGCTCAGCACCGAGACGGCGTCCGCCGCCAGCGCGAGCACGATCAGCACCGCGAAGCCGGCGGCGATCTTCGCACGCACACTGAGGCCGTCGAGCCGCTTCAGCATGGCGATCCCGCCGGTCGGTGGCGACGCACCGCTCAGTCGAGGTAGGGGACGAAGTTGTACGCGACGATCAGGTCCGTCACCTGTGAAGACGCGCAGTATTCGACGAAAGCCTTCGTCAGCCCCGTCGGCCGTTCGCGGGTCACCAGGGTCAGCGGTCGCGAAATGGGGAAGTTGCCGTTGCGGATGTTGCGGCTGCTGGCAACCACGCCGCCGGTCGGAAGCAGCTTGATCGGCACGCCCGCCAGCGCGGCGCGTTCGGCTTCGCCGATCGACGTGTAGAGGATCGCGGCGGAGTTTTCGACCAGCGCCTTGATGCGCTGCGGGTTGTCACCCAGCACCAGTTGTGGCTTGAGGGTCCCGCCCGACAGATGGAAGTATTGCTCGAACAGTTCCGAGGAGCCGCGCCCGGCGTCGGCGGCGATTGTCACGATGGACGCGTCTCGGCCGCCGACCTGCTTCCAGTTGGTGAGCCTGCCGGCGTAAATGTCGGTCACCTGCGCGTCGCTGAGAGCGCGCACGGGGTTGTCTCGGTGAATGACGATGGCCACGCCATCACGTCCGATCGGCAAGCCCTTCACTTCCTGCTCCGCCGCCCCCAGCGCACGCGCCACCATGCCGATGTCCGCCTTGCCCTGTCTCACGTCGGCGAGCCCGCGCCCGGAGCCGCCGGTTTGCACCTCGATGTCGATTCCGGGATTCAAGGCCTGGAAGCGCTTGGCGATCGCCGACACCAAAGGTGCCATCGTGGCCGATCCGGTGACGAGAAGCCGGCCCGTGACGGCGTTGCCCGCAGCGTGCCCCTGCGCCTGCCCGTCGTCAGCGGTGATCAGCAGCGCTGCCACGACGAACAGTGCAGCGGTCGACCAGTTCTTCATGATCCACTTTCTCGGCCGCTGCTTGGGCACCGGTCTGCTGCAGCTGTTATCGGCAGCGCACCGGCCCTCTTTACTTCAAGGTTCGGCAGCCGCAGTGCCTCGGCCCGCGTTCGTGACTTGCGTCAAGCGAATCGGCCAGGCCAATTGTCGTTGACGGGTCTGGCCTGCGCCCACCGTTGAACGCGACTTTGTAACTGGTCGCGAGAAGGCAAGCCATTGTCCAGGCACATGGCTGACCCGCGCGCGACGTTCCGCGGCTCTTGTTGCATTCGAAGATGACGCGGCCAAGGCTCACGGGCATACTCGCGGTTCGAAAAGTGGCTCTCCCGCGCATCGGCGGCCCTGCGCCACACCGGAATCTCCCCATGAAGACTCGCTCCGTTCAACTCGCTGCATTGGCTTCATACATCGCCGGGCGACGCGATGCCATCCTCGACGCGTGGCGTGCCGCGGTCACCGCGGACCCGAGGCTGACCACCGGAGCGTCGCTTCCCCGCGCGCAGCTTCACGATCACATTCCGGCGCTCGTCGAAGACTTCGAGCGCACGCTGCTGGCCGGCGATGCGACGAGGCGCTCGAAAGCCGAAGACGATCAGAAAGGCGACGCCGCGGCCCATGGCTTGCACCGGTGGCAACAAGGCTTCGACTTGGGAGAGGTCACGCGCGAGCTCGGGCGCCTGAATGAGTGCGTGGTGATCGAACTCGAGAACTATGCCGCGGCGCATTCCTCGATCGATCAGGGCGCGATGGCCGAGGCGCGCCGGACCTGGGCGCGGTTGTACAGCGTCGCCATCAGCGCCAGCACCTCGCAGTATTTCAGGCTGCAGCAGATCGAGGCGGCCGGCCACATCAACGATCTCGAGCACGCGCTGGAGTCGCTGCGCGACCTGGAACTGCAACGAAGCGAGTTGTGGCAGCAAGCCGCGCACGATCTGCGCGGCAATCTGGGCGTCGTCACGACCGTGACGGCTGGCTTGACAACCCCCCGAGCATCGGACGATGCTCGAGCAAAGTTCCTTGGCCTGCTCGACCGCAATGTGCGGGCGCTTCACCTGCTCCTTGAAGACGTGACCAGCCTCGCGCGCCTGCAGGGCGGACAGGAACATCGCAGCGTGGCCGAGCTGGATGCGTCGCGTCTCGTCGCCGAACTGTGTGAAGGCATGCAGCCATTGGCTCAGGAGCGAAACCTGTTTCTGAAGTGCGACGGGCCTGTCGCGTATCCGGTCGAGGGGGATGCGATCAAGATCAGGCGCATCGTCCAGAATCTGGTGCTGAACGCCGTCAAGTACACGCGGCAGGGCGGCGTCAGCGTGGGTTGGGGGCACTGCGCAGCAGACGACGCCGATCGCTGGTTCGTGCAGGTGCAGGACACGGGCCCCGGCTTCCACGCCGGGCCCGGCTCGCCGATGGTCGCGGCGCTGGAGGCTGCGACAGAGCAGTCGAAGCAGGTCGCCGCCGAGACGAACTCCGGTGAGACGTCGCATGTCAAGGGCGAAGAGCCTGCGCTCGAGCAGCCGGATCGGGACGATCGGGCGGTTCTTCAGGGGGCGGGCGAGGGCATCGGGCTGTCGATCGTCAAGCGTCTTTGCGAGTTGCTCGACGCCACCGTGGAACTGGATTCGAAGATCGGCGCGGGAACGACGATCCGCATCCTGCTTCCGAGGCGCTACGGGACCTGAGGGGATCTGCGTTGCGGCGCCGCGAACCCGCCGTCAGGTCGGGTCGCGGTCATGCGAGAGTGCCCCCGATCCAAGCCCGCGCTCAGCCGGTGTTGCGCAACCCCGCTGCCAACCCGTTGATCGAAATGTGGATGCCGGTCTGCACGCGCGCGTTTTCCGGGTCGCCCTGTTTGCGCTGTCGATAGCGCCGCATCAGCTCGACCTGCAGATGATTCAGCGGGTCGAGGTAAGGAAAGCGATGCTCCATCGAGCGCGCCAGTGACGGGTTGGAGGCGAGCCGCTTCGCGTTGCCAGTGATCAGCGCGAGAGCGTCGGAGCTGGCCTGCCATTCGGCCCTGATGAGCGCGAAGATCCGCTTGCCCAGCTTCCTGTCTTCGACCAGTTCGACATAGCGCGCTGCGATCGCCAGGTCGCTCTTCGCGATCACCATGTCGAGGTTGGACAGCAGTGTGCCGAAGAACGGCCATTGCCGGTGCATCTTCTGCAGCAGCGCGAGGCGCTCGTTGCGCTGCTTCGGCTCGTCGCCGAGGTAGGCCGCGACGCCGCCGCCGAAGCCGCACCAGCCGGGCAGCGCGACGCGGCACTGACCCCAGCTGAAGCTCCAGGGGATCGCGCGCAGGTCTTCGATCGCACGCGTCGCCTTTCGCGATGCCGGACGCGAGCCGATGTTCAACTCGGCGATCTCGCGGATCGGCGTCGCGCTGAAGAAGTATTCGGTGAAACCGGGGGTGTCGTAGACCAGCTTGCGATAGGCCTTGAAGCTTGCATCGCTGATGGCCGCGGCCGCATCGAGAAAGCTCTGCGGCGCACTCTTCGTCGGATGCAGCAAAGTGGCCTCGAGCGTCGCCGCGACCAGGGTTTCCAGGTTGCGCCGGCCGATTTCGGGGTGCGAGTATTTGGAGGCGATCACCTCGCCCTGTTCGGTCAGCCGGATCTGCCCGTTCACCGTGCCGGGCGGCTGCGCGAGGATCGCCTGGTAGCTCGGTCCGCCGCCGCGCCCGACGGTGCCGCCGCGGCCGTGGAACAGGCGCAGCGTGATGCCGTGCTCGCGGCCGAGCGCAGCGAACAGGTCGACCAGGTCGATCTCGGCGCGGTACAGCTCCCAGCTGCTGGTGAAACTGCCGCCGTCCTTGTTGCTGTCGCTGTAGCCGAGCATGATGTCCTGCTCGCTCGATTCGCCGACGCGCGACCGTTTCATCATCGCGGCGATGCCGGGCAGCGCATAGAACGCGCGCATGATGGTCGCGGCGTTGCGCAGGTCGCCGATGGTCTCGAACAGCGGCGAGACGATCAGGTCGCAAACCGCACCGGCAGCGTCGGGTTCCTCGCCTTCGGCCGGGTCGTCGAGCGTGCCGCGAAGCAGGCCCACCTCCTTCAGCAGCAGCATCACCTCGAGCAGGTCGCTGACGTCTTCGGTGTGCGAGATGATGCAGTGGCGCAGCGCTTCGCGGCCGTAGCGGTCGAGCATCACGACCGCGGCCTCGAAGACCGCCAGCTCGCTCAGCGCGAGTTCGCCGTAGTTCGCTGCGCGCACCCGAAGCGGCCGCGCGTCGTTGAGCTGCTGCAGCAGCAGCACGCGGCGCGCGTCTTCGGGCAGTGCGCTGTAGTCGGCTTCGACTTTCGCGACGCGCAGCAGTTCGGCGACCACCGCCTCGTGCTTGTCGGAACCCTGCCGCAGGTCGACGGTGGCGAGGTGAAAGCCGAACACCTGCACCGCGCGCAGCAGCGGCCGCAGGCGCGGCGCGGCGAGGGCATCGGCGTTGTGTGCGGCGAGCGACGCGTCGATGGTCTGCAGGTCGTGCAGGAACTGGCCTGCCGACCGGTACGGCTGCTGCGGCACGACCGCATGCCGCAGGGCTTCGGTGCCGGTCAGCTGCGCCAGCGTGGCCGCGAGTCGCGCATACATGCCGATCAGCGCGCGGCGGTAAGGCTCGTCTTCGCGGTGCGCGTTGCGGTCGGGCGAGCTGGCAGCGAGCGCGCGCATCTCGGCTGTCACCGGAGCCAGCGAGGCCGAGATCGACAGCTCGGCACCAAGCTCGTGCACCTCGGTCAGGTAGAAGCGCAGCACGGTTTCGGATTGGCGCGCCAGTGCCATCTGCAGCGTCTCGGCGGTGACGAACGGGTTGCCGTCGCGGTCGCCGCCGATCCAGTTGCCCATCCGGAAGAACGGCGCGATCGGGTGGCCCGGCAGCGCCTCTTCGATCTCGCGGTACATGCGCGGGATCTGCCGCAGGAAGGTCGAGCGGTAGTAGCTGAGCGCGTTCTCGATCTCGTCGGCCACCGTCAGCTTCGCGGTGCGCAGCATGCGGGTCTGCCACAGCTGCGTGACGCGGGCCCGGATCA
>JANMAW010000038.1:0-3149 GCA_031360005.1 Rhizobacter sp. | reverse complement strand
CGCTGCGGCAGATCGACCAGGCCGGCAACACCGCACCCGCTTTCGGCCCGGGGCCCGATCTCGCTCGTCCGGCGTGGCCCGCACGGCGCTGAGCGTGCATTGACGCGCCGCGCGCATCGTTGCCTGCCATCGCTCGCATGTCGTGCTCCCGTATCGCCCGATGTCGCCGCGTTTCGTGGGCAGCGCCGCGTTCTGCGGCGCTGCTGACCGCATGCATGACCACGGTCGCGCTGGCCCAGCCGTCCGACATGCCGACGCTCGGCTCCTGCGCGGCCATCGATTCCGCTGCCGACCGTCTGGCGTGCTACGACCGGCTGGCCGGCCGCACGTCGGCGCCGGCGCAGTCACCTGCAGAGCCGCCGGTACAGCCCAGCCTGCTGTCGAAGTACTGGGAGCTGGAGCCTGCGCAGAAGCGCGGCATCTTCAACTTCGTCGGCTACCGGCCCAACTACGTGCTGCCGCTGCACCTGACGAGCCGCATCAACCGTGAGCCGCAGTCGCCGACGCAGGCGATCGTGCCGCAGCCGAACTATCGCCGCCAGGAAGCCAAGTTCCAGCTTTCGCTGCGGACCAAGCTCGCGCAGAACGTGCTGCTGCCCGACGCCGACCTTTGGGTGGCCTTCACGCAGCAGGCGCTGTGGCAGATCTGGAACGGCACGGACTCGAAGCCGTTTCGCAACAGCGACTACGAACCGGAGATGATCTTCGTGGTCCCGACGCCGAAGGGCCTGCGCGAATTGCCGTTCGGATGGCAGTGGCGCTACACGGAACTGGGCCTCGCGCACCAGTCGAACGGCCAGTCCGACCCGCTGTCACGCAGCTGGAACCACGTCCACCTCGGGGCGGGCATCGAGCGCGGCGACTGGTCGCTGACGGCGCGCCTGATGCAACGGCTGAACGAGCCGCTTGCCACCGACAACAACCCGGACATCGCTGACTACGGCGGACGCAGCGAACTGCGGCTGGGCTGGGCGAACGGCCGGCACACCGCGTCGCTGCTGTACCGCAATACGCTGCGGGCCGTGAAGTATGGAGCGATGCAGTTCGAGTGGACGTACCCGGTCTACCGCGACGAGCCCAATGGCCTGCGTTGGTTCGTGCAGGTCTTCCACGGCTACGGCGAAACGCTGACCGACTACAACTTCCGCCAGACAAGCATCGGCTTGGGCGTGACCTTTCTGCAGTTCTGATCGGCGGCGCCCGGCACGGCTGCGCCGCGCGACTCAGGAGCCGGTCGGTGCCGGCGGCGCGCCCCGGTCGCTCCACAGCGTGCCGCCGCTGGCCCAGTCCTGCTTCGCGATGTCGAAGAACAGAATGTCGACGCTGGCGGGCGTGGCGCCGATCGTGCGCACGCAAGCGTCTGTCAATGCAGCCGCGAGCGCGCGCTTTTGCTCGGGCGTGCGACCTTCGAACATCTCGACCCGGATCGTTGGCATGAGTTCTCCTTTGCGGTGGTGATTCAATCGCGGTAGCTGCGATTCGCGGCGTCCAGGCCGCGCAGCAGCGCCGGCCACTCGATGTCGCCGTCGCGTTCCGCGCCGTCGCCGATCCACTGACGATACGTGAGCGCCGCGAGTTCGTCGCTGACCACCTGGACGCGCCCGCCGATGGCGGCCATCGCGCTCAGTTGTGCCTGGGCGGCGCGGTCAAACAGGTACATCAGCATCCAGGCCTCCGCGACCGTGCGGCCGACCATCAGCGGGCCGTGATTCTCGAGGATCAGCCCGTCGAGCGCACCGAGGTTCGCGACCAGCCGCGCCTGCTCGTCGGCGCCGAGCGCGAGCCCTTCGTAGCCGTGCCGGCCGAGGCGCCCGTGCAGCCGCATCGCCCACTGCGAGGTCGCTTGCAGCCCGCCGGGCAGCATCGACAGCGCGACGCCCGCCGTGGTGTGCAGGTGCATCACGCATTCGACGTCGGGCCGCGCCGCATGTACCGCGCCGTGGATCGCAAAGCCGCTCGGGTTGACGCGCCGCCGCGTGCCGTCGACCACCTCGCCGCGGGTGTTGACCTTGACCAGGCTCGACGCCGCGATCTCGTCGAAGCGCACGCCGAACGGGTTGATCAGATAGACCCCAGTCTCGCCCGGGACCGATGCCGAGATGTGCGTGTAGACCGTGTCGTCCCAGCCGCGCTGCGCCGCAAGCCGGTAGGCGGCGGCGAGGTCGATGCGGACGTCTGTTTCGGTTCGGGACATCGGTGCGGGTGCCGGATCAGCGGGTCGGCTCACTTCGTCGAAGCCCCTGCCGTGAACCAGCGGCCGATCAGCGCGCGCTCGGCGTCGGTGATCCCGGTCGCGTTATTCATCGGCATCTGCTTCAGGACGACGGCCTGCTGGTAGATGGCCTGCGCGTGCCGGGCGACTTCGTCGGCCGAATCGAGGCGCACGTTCTTGCTCTGCATTTGCGCGCCGTGGCACAGCGTGCAGCGTTGCCCGATCACACCCTGCACTTGCGCAAACGAGACCGCCGCCGCCGCGGCCGACGGTGCCGGCAGCGCTGCCGGCATGATCGCGATCACGACGCCCGCGAGCATCAGCGTGCCGACCGCAGCAAAGTGCCACGGCACCGGCTTGCCGTAGGCGAGCGCCTTGTGGCGCAGCGCGAACGACATGCGGATCAGCGCACCCGCCACCATGATCGCCACCAGTACCAGCCAGTTGTAGCGGCCGCTGTAGGTGAAGCCATAGTGGTTGCTCATCATCGAGAACAGCACCGGCAGCGTGAAGAAGGTGTTGTGCACGCTGCGCTGCTTGCCGCGCTGCCCGTGCACCGGGTCGACCGGCTGGCCGGCCTGGATCGCGGCCACCACGGTGCGCTGGCCTGGGATGATCCAGAAGAACACGTTCGCGCTCATCGCGGTCGCGACCATCGCACCGACGAGCAGGAACGCGGCGCGGCCGGCGAACAGGTGGCACGACAGCCACGACGCAAACACGATCAACACGAACACCGCGATGCCGACGATCGCATCGCCGTTGCGGCCGCGGCCGAAAGTGCGGCAGATGGTGTCGTAGCCGACCCAGAACGCGACGAGGAAGCCGAGCGCGGTGCCGATCGCGGCCGGCGGCGTCCAGTCGAACAGCGTCCTGTCGATCAGGAAGGTGCCGGCGTTGTAGAGGTAGAGCACCGTGAACAGCGCAAATCCGGTCA
>JANMAW010000023.1:0-2896 GCA_031360005.1 Rhizobacter sp. | reverse complement strand
GCCAGCGTGTGGCGCTTCGCCGGCAACGCGATGCGCAGCGCGCGAGACAGGTAACGACCGGTCAGCGAAGCCGGGTTCGCCGCCACCTGCTGCGCCGTGCCCTGCGCCATCACGCGCCCGCCATGGACGCCGGCGCCCGGGCCCATGTCGATGACGTGGTCGGCCGCGAGGATCGCCTCTTCGTCGTGCTCGACGACCAGCACGCTGTTGCCGATGTCACGCAGGTGGCGCAGTGTGCCGATCAGACGTTCGTTGTCGCGCTGGTGCAGACCGATGCTGGGCTCGTCGAGCACGTACATCACGCCGGTCAGGCCCGAGCCGATCTGCGACGCGAGGCGGATGCGCTGCGCCTCGCCGCCCGACAGCGAATCGGCGTTGCGGTCCAGGCTCAGGTAGTTCAGGCCGACATCGTTGAGGAACTTCAGCCGCGAGCGGATCTCGCGCACCACCTTGTCGGCGATCTCGGCCTTTGCGCCCTGCAGCTTCAGCGTTTCGAAGTAGGCCAGGCAGTCGCGCAACGTGAAGTGCTCGACGCGGTAGATCGGCTCGCCCGGATCCGAACCCGAGCGCGCGCTGTTCACGTCCGACAGGAAGACGTTGCGGGCCTCGCGCCGCAGCCGCGAGCCTTCGCAGTCGGGGCAGGGCTTGGCACTCTGGTAGCGCATCAGGTCTTCGCGCACCGCCGCCGAATCGGTCTCGCGGAAGCGCCGCTCCAGATTCGGCAGGATGCCTTCGAAGGCGTGCGAGCGCTTCACCACCCGGCGCTTGCCGCGCGGCCCCTGCGCCTCGTAGACGAACTCGATCTCCTGCGTTGCCGAGCCATGCAGCAGCACGTCCTGCGCGGGCTTCGACAACGCTTCGAACGCGGTGTCGATGTCGAACTTGTAATGGCGCGCGACGCTTTCGAGCAGCGAGAAGGTGTACGCGTTGCGCCGGTCCCAGCCCTTCACGGCGCCGCTGGCCAGGCTCAGCGACGGGAAGGCGACGACGCGGTCGGCGTCGAACACCGTCGTGTGGCCGAGGCCGTCGCAGGTCGGGCACGCGCCGACCGGCGAGTTGAACGAGAACAGACGCGGCTCGAGTTCGCTGAGCGAGTAGCTGCAGACCGGACAGGCGAACTTGCTCGAGAACAGGTGTTCCTTGCCGCTGTCCATTTCGGCCGCCATCGCGCGGCCATCGGCGATGCGCAGCGCAGCCTCGAAGCTTTCGGCCAGACGTTGCTCGAGCCCGCCCTGCACCTTGACCCGGTCGATCACGACGTCGATGTCGTGCTTCTCGGCCTTTTTCAGCTTCGGCACGTCGGCGGCTTCATACGCTGCGCCATCGACCCGGAAGCGCACATAACCTTGCGACTGCATTTCGGTGAACAGCTCGGTGAACTCGCCCTTGCGGTCGCGCACCACCGGCGCGAGCACCATCAGCCGTGTCTCGGCCGGCAGCGCCAGCACAGCATCGACCATCTGGCTTACGCTCTGCGCCTGCAGCGGCAAGCGATGGTCGGGGCAGTAGGGCGTGCCGGCGCGCGCGTAGAGCAGGCGCAGGTAGTCGTGGATCTCGGTCACGGTGCCGACGGTCGAGCGCGGGTTGTGCGAGGTCGCCTTCTGCTCGATGCTGATCGCCGGGCTCAGGCCCTCGATCACATCGACATCGGGCTTGTCCATCAGCTGCAGGAACTGGCGCGCGTAGGCCGAGAGGCTTTCCACATAGCGCCGCTGGCCTTCGGCATACAGCGTGTCGAACGCCAGCGAACTCTTGCCCGAACCCGACAATCCGGTGATCACGACGAGCTGGTTGCGCGGGATGTCGAGGTCGATGTTCTTCAGGTTGTGGGTGCGGGCCCCGCGGACGCGAATCGCATTCGCGACCTCCGGACGAGCGGCGGGCGGGGCTTCGGGGGTGACGGGCATCGGTGGGCGCAGCAAAACCGGACATGATAGCGAGCGACCGCGGCGCGGCGGGGTCGGGGCCCCGCGTCGATCGCTCAGCCGCCCAGCACCCGCAGGATCTCGCGCCCGTAGGCCTCGAGCTTCTTCGCCCCGACGCCGCTGATCTGCGCGAGGGCGTCGATCGAATCGGGCGCGGCCTGCGCCATCTCGGCCAGCGTGGCGTCGTGGAACACGATGTAGGCCGGCAGGTTGTGCTCGCGCGCGACCTCCGCACGCCACGCCTTCAGTGCGTCGAATCGCGCGAGGCCAGCGTCGTCGAGCGGCAGCGGCGGCGGCTTGTCCTTGCCGCGCGGCGCGGTCTTGCCGCCGCGCTCGCCTCTTTCACCTTTCCCGCGCTTCGGCGCAGTGCTGGGCTGGCGCAGCAGCATCTGCACATCGCCACGCAGCACCTCGCGTGCCGTCGCCGTGAGTTCCAGTGTGTTGTAGTCGCCTTCGGTGCGCAGGTAGCCGAGCGCGATCAGCTGGCGCAGCACGACGCGCCATTGCGCCTCGCTGACCTCGGCGCCGATGCCGAAGGTGCTCAGGGTCTCGTGGCCGTACTGCGCGACCTTGTCGGTCGCCTTGCCGCGCAGCACGTCGATCAGATGCCCGGCGCCGAAGCGCTGGCCGCGGTTCTGGTGGAAGCGGTAGACGCAGCTGAGTGCCTTGCGCGCGGCGTCGGTCGCGTTCCAGGTGGCGGGCGGGTGCAGGCAGTTGTCGCAGGCGTTCTGGCTTGCGGTACAGGCCGGGCTCGATTCGCCGAAGTAGGCGAGCAGCCGCACGCGCCGGCAGTCGTGCGCCTCGGCCAGCGACAGCAGCGCGTCGAGCTTGCCGCGCTGGCCGCGCTTGAACTCCTCGGCGGCCGGGCTCTCGTCGATCATGCGGCGCTGGTTCACGACGTCGGCCAGGCCGTAGGCCATCCAGGCATCGGCCGGATGCCCGTCACGCCCCGCCCGGCCGGTCTCCTGGTA
>JANMAW010000014.1:0-1973 GCA_031360005.1 Rhizobacter sp. | reverse complement strand
GCAAGATGGTGTATCGCACCGCGGTCAAGACCGGCGTGATCTTCAAGGACGCGAAGAACAAGGCGGCGGCGAAGCAGTTCGTCGCCTTCCTGCTCGAGGAAGAGAACCTGACGCCGTATGTCGAAGGCTCGCTCGGGCGCTGGTTCCCGGTCACGAAGAACGCCCAGCAAAGCGCGTTCTGGAAGAGCGACCCGCACCGCATCGCCGTTTACAACCAGTTCATGGCCGGGACCACGCCGTTCGAATTCACCAAAAACTACAAGTTCACGGTGCTGAACAACGAGAACGTCTGGGCCAAGGCGATGAACCGCATCATCAACGAGAAGGTGCCGGTCGACAAGGCGACCGACGAGATGATCGAGCGCATCAAGACGGTGGCGCGCTGACACCCTGAACAAGGGGCGGCGCAGCGCCTTCACGGCGTTGCCCGCCGACCCGACAAAGCATCGACATGACCGCCGCCGTTGCCGCCACCGCGCTGCCCGCAGGAAGGCGCGCGCCCGACCGTTGGCAGTTCTGGGGCCGCATGCTCGTGCTGCCGTATATGCTGGTCTTCCTCGTCTTCGTGCTCTATCCGGTCGGCTATGGCCTGTGGCTGGCGCGGCACCCGGCGAGCTACGTCAAGCTGTTCGAAGACCCGATCTTCTTTCGCAGCGTCGTCAACACGATCGTCTTCCTGGTCGTCGCGATCAACATCAAGATGGTGATCGCGCTGGTGCTGTCGGGCTTCTTCGTGCAACAGCGCTGGTGGATCAAGGTGCTGTCGCTGATCTTCATCCTGCCGTGGGCGCTGCCGTCGATCCCGACGATCCTGTCGGTGCGCTTCATGCTCAACCCCGAGTGGGGTGTGATCAACACGTTGATCTTCAAGCTGACCGGCGCCGACGGCCCCAATTGGCTCAACGACCCGACCCTCGCGCTCAGCTTCTCGATGCTGATGCACGTGTGGAAGTCGCTGCCGTTCTGGACCCTGATCCTGATCGCCGGGCGCCTCGCGATCCCCGCCGAGCAATACGAAGCCGCGTCGGTCGATGGCGCTTCGAATTGGCAGAAGTTCAAGTTCATCACGTGGCCATCGATGCGGACGCTCTACGTGACCTCGCTGATCCTGTCGATGATCTGGACGCTCGGCGACTTCAACAGCGTCTACTTGCTGACCGGCGGCGGCCCGGCCGACCTGACACATGTGCTCGCCACGCTCGGCATCCGCTACCTGCGACTCGACCAGGTCGACCTGTCGATGGCGTCGGTGGTCGTCGCGCTGCCGCTGGTGCTGCCGCTGGTCTACTTCATGATGAAGCGGCTGTCGAAATGAGCAAGCGCCCGAGCCCGAGCGCACGGCCGCCCGAAGCCGGGCGAGACCCCCTCGGGGGGTCGGCGCGCCGCGCCGGGGGGCGGTCATTGACCTGGAAGCGCGTCAGCACCGAGGCCAAGCTTCTGCTGATCGGCATCCCGCTGTTCCTGTGGACCATCATTCCGGTCTACCACCTGTTCCTGTTCGCGATCTCGTCGAAGGACTCGGCGACCTCGGGCCGCCTGTGGCCGAAGGAACCGACGCTGCAGAACTTCGCGACCGTGTTTCACCAGCGGCACTTCTACCTCGACCATTTCTGGGTCCAGCTCGGCAATTCGGTGTTGATCGCGGTGGCGGTCGGCGCGATCACGCTGTTCGTCGCGACCTCGGCGGCGTTCGCGATCAGCCGGTTGAAGGTCAGGGGCGGACGCACCGTGATGAACCTGGCGCTGTTCACCTACTTCATCCCGGCCGCGTTCCTCGCGGTGCCGATGTACAAGACCATGGGCAACTATGGCCTGCTGAACAGCCAGTGGGCGCTGATCCTGGCGATGGTGACGATCGCTTCGCCGTACTGCATCTGGGTACTGAAGCAGGCTTCCGACAAGTTGCCGTACGAGCTCGACGAGGCCGCGCGGATGGACGGCGCGTCGCCGCTGCAGCTGTTCCGGCTCGTGTA
>JANMAW010000011.1:0-6855 GCA_031360005.1 Rhizobacter sp. | reverse complement strand
GGACCGGCACGCGGCTCTGAACCTTGATCCAGACCCGTGATTTGATCGGGACTCAACGCTCGACATCGTTCTGCCGCTGACCGCGCACCTCAGCGATGGTGTAGAGGATTCCCCTAGGGTCTGATTCTTCGGACATTGACTGCGGTCAAGCACTTTTCCCTACCGGAGTCGGACCATCGCTCCAGGCCCATACTTGGGCAAGTCGCCGAGAGAAGCGACGGTTCTTCACTTCAGATGTATTCAAAGGAGCCAAGATGTTCAAGGTCGGAAAACTCAGCTGCGGCAAATCGATCCAGTACGCAGCCTCTTCGGCGATCTTCGCTGCAGCGCTGGCGCTGGCGGGCCCGGCGACGGCGTGGGAGCCGAGCAAGCCGGTCGAGTTCGTGGTGCCGGCAGGCACCGGCGGTGGTGCCGATCAGATGGCGCGTCTGATCCAGGGCATCATCGTCAAGCACAAGCTGATGAAGGAGTCGATGATCGTCGCCAACAAGGCCGGTGGCGCCGGCGCCGAGGGCTTTCTGTCGGTGAAGGAGGCGAAGGGCGACCCGCACAAGATCATCATTACGCTGTCCAACCTGTTCACGACGCCGATGGCGACCGGCGTGCCTTTTAACTGGAAGGACATGACGCCGGTGTCGATGATGGCGCTCGACCAGTTCGTGCTTTGGGTCAATGCGGATTCGCCGTACAAGACCGCCGGCGAGTACGTCGCGGCGGTCAAGGCAGCGGGCCCGAGCAAGTTCAAGATGGGCGGCACCGGTTCCAAGCAGGAGGACCAGATCCTCACCGTCGGCATCGAAAAGGCGACCGGAACCAAGTTCATCTACGTGCCGTACAAGGGCGGCGGCGAAGTCGCCGTGCAACTCGTCGGCGGCCACATCAATTCGACCGTGAACAACCCGATCGAGGCGATTGCGCAGTGGCGGGCCGGCAAGCTGCGCGCGTTGTGCGTGTTCGACGAAGTGCGGATGCCCTTCAAGGAGAAGGTGACCGATACGCAATCGTGGAACGACATCCCGACCTGCAAGGACTCAGGCGTTCCCACCCACTACCTGATGCTGCGCGGCATCTTCATGGCCCCGGGAGTGACGCCCGAGCAGACGGCCTTCTATGTCGATCTTCTGAAGAAGGTTCGGGAGACCCCGGACTGGAAGGACTACATGGAAAAGGGCGCGTTCAACCCGACCTCGATGTCCGGCGCCGAGTATGGCAAATGGCTTGAAGGGGCCGAGACCATGCACCGCCAGCTGATGACTGAAGCCGGGTTCCTGGCGAAGCCGTGATTCGGCCCGGGGTACACGCCGCCGCCGCCCCGGTGACGCGACCTCCCGGTTGAAGGGCGGCGCTGCCGGCGTCGGCGGCCCGCCGCAAACAAGTCCCTGAAAAGCGTGGCAACGACGGCGCGGCATGTGACGACACCCAGGCGTCGCGGGCCCGCCGGTCCGAGCACCGAAACACTCTTCGCCAGTCGCAGTGGTTGCTGGCCGCGGTGCGCGGTCAGCGAAACTCATACTGGTTCATCTCCGGAGCGACCCCATGTCAGACCATCATCCATCCGGCTCGGAAGAGAGCCCGACCCTCGCGAAGAACAACACGGTCGACGCGATCGTCGCGGCCGTTCTGCTGCTGATCGGGGCGGTCGTGATGTTCGAAGCGCGGCGCCTGGGCGCCGGGTGGACGAGCGACGGTCCTGGCGCCGGATATTTCCCCTTCTACATCGGCCTCCTCATTTGCGTCTCGAGCCTGGGCATCTTCTACCAGGCGGTGTTCAGCAAGGCGCGCGACACGGGCACCTTTGTCGACCGCGTCCAGGCGGTGCGCGTGCTCTCCGTCCTGCTGCCAGCGGCCGTTTACGTGCTGGCCACCCAGTTCCTCGGGCTGTATGTCGCCTCGGCGATCTACATCGCGCTGTTCATGATCCTGCTGGGCAAGTACCCGGCGGTGAAGAGCGTCCTGCTCTCCGTGATCATCATCGCGGTCTTCTTCGTGATGTTCGAAGTCTGGTTCAAGGTGCCGCTTTACAAGGGCACGATGGAGCCGCTGCGCTTCCTCGGCTACTGACGCCGCCGCGACGCCCCGCCCCGCCGCGCCAACACCCCGCCACTGCGACCCCTTTTCGAGGAACCCGACCCATGGACGAACTGAGTGCTCTGATGCAGGGGTTCGGCGTCATCCTGACGCCGATGAACATCGGGCTGATGTTCGTCGGCATCACGCTCGGCGTGCTGATCGGCGTGCTGCCCGGCCTGGGCGGCGCGAACGGCGTGGCGATCCTGCTGCCGCTCACCTTCACGATGTCACCGACCTCGGCGATCGTGATGCTGTCGTGCATCTACTGGGGCGCGCTGTTCGGCGGCGCCATCACTTCGATCCTGTTCAACATCCCGGGTGAACCGTGGTCGGTCGCGACCACCTTCGACGGCTATCCGATGGCCCAGAAGGGCAAGGCCGGCCAGGCGTTGACGGCGGCTTTCACGTCGTCGTTCATCGGCGCGTTCGTCGCGGTGCTGATGATCACCTTCCTGGCGCCGATGGTGGCGAAGTTCGCGCTCAAGTTCGGCGCGCCCGAATTCTTCTCGGTCTACTTGCTGACCTTCTGCAGCTTCGTCGGCATGGGAAAAGGGTCGCCATTCAAGATCCTGGTGGCGATGACGCTCGGCTTCGCACTGGCGGCCGTCGGCATGGACACCGTCACCGGGCAGTTGCGCCTGACCTTCGGCCAGTCCGAGCTGATGCGCGGCTTCGACTTCCTGATTGCCGTGATCGGGTTGTTCGGCATCGGCGAGATCCTGCTGTCGATGGAGGAAGGCCTGAACTTCCAGGGCAAGTCGGCGAAGATCAACGCCAAGGTCGTCTGGGAGACCTGGAAGGAGCTGCCTCGCTACTGGGTGACTTCGCTGCGCAGCGCACTGGTCGGCATCTGGATGGGCATCACGCCGGGCGGCGCGACGCCAGCCTCGTTCATGAGCTACGGCCTGGCCAAGAAAATGTCGAAGAACGGGCCGAAGTTCGGCACCGGCGAGATCGAGGGCGTGGTCGCGCCGGAAACCGCCGCACACGCCGCCGGTACCGCCGCACTGCTGCCGATGCTGGCGCTGGGCATCCCGGGCTCGCCCACTGCCGCGGTGCTGCTGGGCGGCCTGCTGATCTGGGGCCTGCAGCCCGGGCCGCTGCTGTTCGTCGAACAGAAGGATTTCGTCTGGGGCCTGATCGCCAGCATGTACCTGGGCAATATCGTCGGCCTGATCGTGGTGCTGACGACGGTGCCGCTGTTCGCATCGATCCTGCGCATCCCGTTCTCGATCATCGCGCCGGTGATCGTCGTGATCTGCGCCATCGGCGCCTACACCGTGCACGGTGCGATGCTCGACATCTGGTTCATGCTCGGCTTCGGCGTCATCGGCTACGTGTTCAAGAAGCTCGACTACCCGCTGGCGCCGCTGGTGCTGGCGCTGGTGCTTGGTGACAAGGCCGAGGACTCGTTCCGGCAGGCCATGCTCGTATCGCAGGGCGACGTGATGATCATGTGGGCGAACCCGCTGGTCGGATCGATCACGACACTGGCGCTGCTGATGCTGGTCTGGCCGCTGATCTCGAAAGCGCTTCAAGTGGTTCGGCCGCGCAAGCGCAACGAACTCGCCGAGCAACAGCCGTTGGACTGACCGAAGGAGTTGACATGCCTGTCATTGCACTGACCCAGGGGATGGGTTCGCTGGCCACCGACGTGGCCGAACAGCTGGCGCGGGATCTGCAGCTGAAGACCTTGCAACACGAGGTCGGCGACCAGGTGGCCAACCGGATGCACGTCTCCAAAAGCCTGATCAACCGGCTGCGCGAAGGCAAGGCCGGAACGTTCGAGCGACTGAGGGCCGACCGCGACAGCATGGCCATCTTCACCGCCGAGGAAGTTCTCGAGGCGGCCGCAGCCGGCAACATCGTGCTGCGCGGCTGGGGCGCCACCTGTCTGCTTCGACCGGTGCCGCACGCGGTGTGCGTGCGCATCATGCGGCCGTTCGCGAAGCGCGTCGAATGGCTGATGGAGCACCTCGAAATCGACGAGATCGATGTCGCCGAAGCCGAGATCCGGCGCAGCGACCAGGCTCACGCAGCGCGCATGCATGAGCTGTTCGGGGTGACCTGGGGCGATCCGCTGCTGTACGACCTTGTGCTCAACACCGACCGCATTTCCGTCGACAGCTGTGTCGGGCAGATCAGCGCTCTCGTGAACCGGCCCGAGTTCGCCGAGACCGAAGCGTCGCGCGAGCTGCTGCGCGGGCTGGCACTTCAAGCGCGCATCCGTTCGGCGCTGCGAGCCGTCGATGCGACCCGCGAGGTCAACGTCATGATCGAAAGTGTCGAGGGCAATGTCACGCTGCGCGGCATCGTGGTCTCTGCCGGCGAGCGGACTGCGGCCGAACAGGTGGCCGCCGGCGTATCCGGTGTGAACAGCGTCGACAACCAGTTGCGCGTGATGGCCACGTCACGCCTGTTCCCTTCTTCCAAGACCTGAACCCGGTGCGGCGCAAGCCCCTTGTCAGATCTTGCCGCGTTGCTTCAGCCGACTGAGCGTTTCGGCCGACAGGTTCAGGTAGTGGGCCAATTCCTTCTTCGGGATCCGCTCCGCCAGATCGGGGTGCTTGCGCTCGAAACGGTGCACGCGTCCGGGGCCGTCCAGCAGATGCAGCGTGATCGTGTGCGCCATGATCTCGCTCATCAGGCGCATCACCGCATGCTCGAACGTCGCCTTGAACTTCGGATGCCGGTCGAGGAACGAGACCCAGACCGGCATCGGCAGCTTGGCCACGCGCGCCTTCGTCAGGCACACGATGCTGTACGGGGTCGGCGTGTTGAGCCGCCATGCCGCATAGCTGGTTTCCATGTCGCGCGCGTCGGCGAAGCGCAGGATCATTTCCTTGGCGTCGGCGTTGGTGACGACACGCTTCAGGATGCCGTCGAGCACGAAGTACTGCTCCATCTCGTGCACGCCCTGGTGCAGCAGGTAGTCGCCCTTGCCGCAATCGACGATGAGCAGATGTTGCTCCAACTCACTGCGCTCGCTGTCGGTCATCTCCATCAGCACGGTGTTCTGCCTGAGTTCGAGGCGGATGACGTTGCGTTCGGGATGCTTCTCTATCGAGGTCGTGATCATCGGTGCGGCTGGCGCAAGAAAGTTCGAAACTTGACCGCGGTCAACGGCGGAAAGCCGCGGCGATTCCTATCATAAGTCTGACGTCGTCGCGCCGGATTCCGCGGCGCGGACGCCTCGCGCGGGGTCGCCGACCACCCGGTACCCGACCCGATAACCAGGAGACCATCATGTCGTTAGAAGTCAAGACCGCGCCGGCGAGAAAAGAGAAGGATCTCAGCATGAGCACCGAAACACAATCACGCGAGTTGACCGACGGGTTCCATCTTGTCATTGACGCCCTGAAGCTCAACGACATCGACACCATCTTCGGCTTGCCGGGCATTCCGATCACCGACTTCACCCGCATGGCGCAAGCCGAAGGCATGCGCGTGATCTCGTTCCGTCACGAGCAGCACGCCGGCAATGCGGCCGCGGCCGCCGGTTTCCTGACCCAGAAGCCCGGCATCTGCCTGACGGTGTCGGCCCCCGGATTCCTGAACGGCCTGACTGCGCTCGCCAACGCGACGACCAACTGCTTCCCGATGATCCTGATCAGCGGATCGAGCGAGCGCGAGATCGTCGACCTTCAACAGGGCGATTACGAAGAGATGGATCAGCTCGCCATCGCCAAGCCGCTGTGCAAGGCGGCGTTCCGGGTGCTGCATGCCGCAGACATCGGCGTCGGCATCGCACGCGCGCTCCGCTCGGCCGTGTCCGGCCGACCGGGCGGGGTCTACCTCGACCTCCCCGCCAAGCTGTTCGCGCAGACGATGGACGCCGAGGCGGGCAAGAGCTCGCTGATCAAGGTCGTCGATCCGGCCCCGCGCCAGATCCCCGCGCCGGATTCGGTGCAGCGTGGGTTGGCGTTGCTCACGGGCGCGACGCGCCCGCTGCTCCTGCTGGGCAAGGGAGCGGCCTATGCCCAGGCCGATGCCGATATCCGCGCGCTGGTCGAGAAAACCGGCATCCCCTACCTGCCGATGTCGATGGCCAAGGGCTTGCTGCCTGACACGCATGCCCAATCGGCGGCGCCCGCGCGCTCCTATGTGCTGGCCGAGGCCGACGTCGTGATGCTGGTCGGCGCCCGCCTGAATTGGCTGCTGTCGCACGGCAAGGGCAAGACCTGGGGTGCACCGAACGCGAAGAAGTTCATCCAGATCGACATCGCGCCGACCGAAATCGACAGCAACGTGGCCATCGCCGCACCGCTGATCGGCGACATCGGCTCGTGCGTCGCGGCGCTGCTGGCCGGCATCGGCCCGGGCTGGGCCAAGCCTCCCGCCGATTGGACCGGCTCGATCGCCGACCGCAAAGACAAGAACCAGTCGAAGATGGCCGCCACGCTGGCACTGAACCCGTCGCCGATGAACTTCCACAGCGCGCTGCGCGTTGTGCGCGACGTGGTCAAGTCGCGCCCCGATGCGATCGTCGTCAACGAAGGCGCCAACACGCTGGACTTCACGCGCAGCATCGTCGACATGTACGAGCCGCGCAAGCGTCTGGACGTCGGCACGTGGGGAATCATGGGCATCGGCATGGGCTTTGCCGTCGGTGCGGCGGTGACGACCGGCAAGCCGGTCATCGCCATCGAGGGTGACAGCGCCTTCGGCTTCAGCGGCATGGAGGTCGAGACGATCTGCCGCTACAACCTGCCCATCTGCATCGTCGTCTTCAACAACAACGGCGTCTACAAGGGCACCGATGTCAACCCGCGCGGTGGCGATGTC
>JANMAW010000644.1:0-5540 GCA_031360005.1 Rhizobacter sp. | reverse complement strand
CCCGCTGCTGCTCGGCGCCAGCGGGCTGATGCTGTTCGTCGAGTTCTTCGCCGACAAGATCCCCGGTGTCGACACGCTCTGGGACATGATCCACACGCTGATTCGCATCCCCGCCGGGGCCGCGCTGGCGTCGGCGGTATTCGGCGCCGACCAGTCGAGCTGGGCGATGGCCGCCGCCCTGATGGGCGGCACGCTGGCGGCCACCAGTCATGTCGCGAAGGCCACCACGCGCGCGGCGCTCAACGCGTCGCCCGAGCCGTTCTCGAACCTCGCGATGTCCTTGCTGGGCGACAGCGTCGTGCCGGTCAGCCTGTGGTTGTCGTGGGCGCATCCGATGTTCTTTTTCGCGGCGCTCGCGGTCGCGCTCGTCGTGATGTCGTGCTGACCTGGGTGCTGGCGAAATTCCTGCGCCGCCTGGTGCGGCGTGTGTCAGGTTGGTTGCGAGCGGGGCTGCCGTCGACGTGAGGATCGCATGTTCAACAAGATTCTGATCGCGAATCGTGGCGACCAGCCGCGAAGCGGCGCAGCGACGAAGTCAAATCGCATGGCACGCGCAGCGTGCGCAGGCGATTGAGCCACGAGGACGCCATGTTCAAGAAGATCCTGATCGCCAACCGTGGCGAAATCGCCTGCCGCGTCGCAGCGACCTGTCGCAAGCTCGGCGTGCGCACCGTGGCGGTCTACTCCGACGCAGATGCGAGCGCCAGGCACGTGCTGGCCTGCGACGAAGCGGTGCACATCGGAGCGTCGGCGCCAGCGCAGAGTTACCTGCGCGGCGACCGCATCATCGAAGCCGCCAGGGCCACCGGCGCACAGGCGGTGCACCCGGGCTACGGTTTCCTAAGCGAGAACGCAGGCTTCGCGCAGGCCTGTGCCGATGCCGGGCTGGTGTTCATCGGCCCGCCACCCTCGGCGATCAACGCAATGGGGTTGAAGGCCGAGTCGAAGCGGCTGATGGCGAAGGCCGGCGTACCGCTCGTGCCCGGCTATCACGGCGCCAGGCAGGACCCTTCGATGCTGCGTCGCGAGGCCGACCGCATCGGCTACCCGGTGATGATCAAGGCCAGCGCCGGCGGCGGCGGCAAGGGCATGCGCATCGTCACGGCGGACGAAGAGTTCGATGCCGCGCTCGCATCGTGCAAGCGCGAGGCAAGCAACAGCTTCGGCGATGACGCGGTGCTGATCGAGCGCTACGTCACGCGGCCGCGTCACATCGAGATCCAGGTGTTCGGCGATGCGCACGGCAACTGCATCCATCTGTTCGAGCGCGACTGCTCGGTACAGCGCCGCCATCAGAAGGTGCTCGAAGAAGCGCCCGCGCCGGGCATCAGCGAGGCGCGACGCGCCGAGATGGGGGCCGCCGCGGTGGCCGCAGCCAAGGCGGTCGGCTATGTGGGGGCGGGCACGGTCGAGTTCATCGCTGAGCCCACGGCAGACGGCGACCTGCGCTTCTTCTTCATGGAAATGAACACGCGGCTCCAGGTCGAGCACCCGGTCACCGAGGCGATCACTGGCCTCGATCTGGTCGAGTGGCAGCTGCGCGTCGCCGCGGGAGAGCGCTTGCCGCTGCAGCAGCATGAACTGCGCATCCACGGCCACGCGATCGAGGCGCGAATCTGCGCCGAGAATCCCGACGCGCAGTTCCTGCCGGCAACCGGGCGCCTCGAGATCTATCGCACGCCGCCCGGTGCAGTGAGCTTCGAGCGCGGCGCGAATTCGACAGTCGGCGCGCCAAGCGCGCCGGTGAGAGTCGACGCCGGCGTCCGCGAAGGCGATGCGGTTCTGCCGTTCTACGACTCGATGATCGCGAAGCTGATCGTCTGGGGCGCGGATCGCGAGCAGGCGCTGGCGAGGCTCGACGCGGCTCTGGCGCAAACCCACATCGTCGGGGTGCACACCAACGTCGCGTTCCTGCGGCGCGTGGCGGCGAGCGCCTCGTTCGCGAATGCCGATCTCGACACCGCGCTGATCGAGCGCGAACGTGCGGTGCTGTTCGACGCCGCGCAACTCTCGCTCGAAGTCGCCGCGGCCGGCGTCGTCGCGCATGCGCTGGCGGCGGAGCGCGCACTGGAGACCACCGACCCGTGGTCGCGACGCGACGGCTGGCGCCTGCACGGCAGCGCGGTGCGGCGCTTCGACATCCAGGCCCAGGGCGTGCACCGACTCTTCACGCTCGAGCGCAGCGCCGGCGCGCAGACGCTGGTGCTGGGTGCGCAGCGCTGGCCGCTCGCGACACGCGATCGCGGTGCGCAGGTCTACGACGTGAGTGTCGGTGAACGCCGCTGGGCGCTCACGGTCTACGCCACCGGCGAGCGCTTCAGCGTGTTCGCGCCTGAGGGCTCGGCGGTCGTCGACGAGTTCGACCCGATCGCCCATTCGGCCGACGGTGCGATCGATCCCGGCGGCCTGGCCGCACCGATGCCCGGCAAGGTGATCGCGTTTCTCGCGAAGGCAGGCGACGCTGTCGTGCAAGGCCAGCCGCTCGCGGTGATGGAGGCGATGAAGATGGAGCACACCATCGCCGCCCCGCGCGACGGCACGATCGCCGAATTGCTCTATGCCGTCGGCGACCAGGTCAGCGAGGGCGGTGAGCTGCTCCGGATGGTGGCGACCCGGTGACCGCGCGCCGCACCTCGCCGACGAAGCGGCGCAAAATGGACGCCGGTTCGCGTCACCCAGTGAGACTCCCGTCATGATTCCATCGCATGTCAGCCTCGTCGAAGTCGGTCCGCGCGACGGCTTGCAGAACGAGAAGATGCCGGTCGACGCGGCCACCAAGATCGAGCTGGTGCATCTGCTGCAGGCCGCGGGGTTGCGCGAGATCGAGGTCACCAGCTTCGTCAGTCCGAAATGGGTGCCGCAGATGGCCGACAACGCACAGGTGATGGCCGGCGTGCGGCGCTTGAGCCCGCCCGGCCGCCCGAAGGGCTCAAACCCGAGGGCGCAGCACGCAGGTGCTCCCGTCAGCGGCGTGCGCTATTCGGTGCTGACGCCCAACCTGAAGGGATTCGAGGCGGCGATCGCCGACCCCGCCTGCCGGCCCGACGAGATCGTCGTGTTCGGCGCCGCGACAGAGGCCTTCAGCCAGCGCAACATCAACTGCGGCATCGAGGAAAGCGTCGAGCGCTTCCGGCCGGTCGTCGCAGCCGCGCACGCGCATTCGATCAAGGTGCGCTGCGCGGTCTCGGTCGCGCTCGGCTGTCCGTACCAGGGCGAGGTCACGCCTGACGAGGTGGAGCGTGTCGTGCTGCTGATGAAAGGCATCGGCGTCGATCACTGCGGCATCGCCGACACCATCGGCGTCGGCACTCCCCGGCGCGTGCAGGCGGCGATGGAGCGCGCGCTGAAGCACTTCGATATCGATGAAGTGAGCGGCCATTTCCACGACACCTACGGACAGGCGCTGGCCAACATCTATGGCTGCCTCGAGCTGGGGATCCACACCTTCGATGCCAGCGTCGCCGGCCTCGGCGGCTGCCCGTATGCGAAAGGCGCGACCGGCAACGTCGGCACCGAAGACGTGCTGTTCATGCTGAACGGCCTGGAAATCGAGACGGGCGTCGACATCGACCGCCTGATTGATGCGGCCGAGTTCATCTCGAACGTGCTCGGGCGCAAACCGGTGTCGCGCTCGGGCAATGCGCTGCTGGCGAAGCGGGCGAATTCAAAGGTCGCCGCATGAGCGACGAAGGCGAAGGTCGCCGCATCGGCGATCCGTCGCGCGACGGCCAGCAGGACCGCCCCGAGGGCTTTCGGCGGGTCAGCGCGGAGCTGGCAGCGCAGCACCACGCACATGCGCCGGTGTTCCTCGAGGTCGCGGCGCGCACCTCGCAGGAGGCCGCCGATGCGCTGGGCGTCAGCATCGGGCAGATCGCGAAGAGCGTGATCTTCCGGCGCCGCGCCGACGATGCGGTCGTCCTTGTCGTGACCTCGGGCGATCGCCGCGTCGACGAAAAGAAGGTCGCCGCGGTCGTCGGCGCGTTGGCGCGGGCCGATGCCGGCTTCGTGAAGGCGCGCACCGGCTTCAGCATCGGTGGCGTCGCGCCGCTCGCGCATGTGCAGCCGCCGGTGACGCTGATCGACCGCGAGCTGTTTCGCTTCGACGAGATCTGGGCCGCCGCGGGCCACCCGAACGGCGTGTTTCGCGCCAGCCCGACCGAGTTGGTGCGACTGACCGGCGCGCCGGTCCGCGATGTCGTGCAGGCCGCGGTGAGCGAGCCCGGCGCTGCGCTGGTGGCGAGCCCGTGCAACAGCGTGTGCCGGATCGACGAGCGCAGCGGCTGGTGCGAAGGCTGCATGCGCACGCTCGACGAAATCGCCCGGTGGGCCACGCTCGACGACGCGGACCGGCGCCGGATCTGCGACGCGCTGGGGGGCCGGCGCAAGCAGGCGGCAGCGCCGGGGTCGAACGCGCAATGAAACACCTGAGCTTCTGGTTCGATCCGGTCTCGCCGTTTGCACACCTCGCGTTCGAGCGCCTGCCGCAGGCGCTCGAAGGCGTCTCATACAGCGTGACCTACCGACCGGTGCTGTTTGCCGGGTTGCTCGCGCACTGGGGCCAGAAGGGTCCGGCCGAGATCGAGCCGAAGCGGGCCTGGACGTTCCGCCACGTGCACTGGCTCGCGCACCGGCACGGCATCGAGCTGCAGACCCCGGCACAGCACCCTTTCAACCCGCTGGCGCACCTGCGCCTGATGCTCGCGTGTGCGCCGCAGGGCGGCACGCCGAACCGGCGGGTCTGCGAGGCTGTGATGCACCACATCTGGCATGGCGCGGCCGATGCGAACGAACCGGCGCGGCTGGTGGCGCTGGCGCGCGAACTGGCACCGCGCGTCGACCCCGGCGATGCATCGATCAAGCGGGCGCTGAAAGACGCGACCGCAAACGCGATCGCCCGAGGCATCTTCGGCGTGCCCACCGTCGAGGTCGACGACCGGCTGTTCTGGGGCCTGGACGCGCTGCCGATGCTCACCGAGTATCTGCGCGGCGATCCCTGGTTCGACGGCCCGGGATGGGAGCTGGCCGGCGCACCGCGGCAGGGTTTGCATCGATAGAAGGCTCGCCATTCGGCCTCGGCTTTGGGTTAGATTCACATCGGAGACCGATCAGGCGCGGCCCGAGCTGTGCTCCGCTTCAGTGGGCGCGCATGCCCACGCCTACAACATCAAGGAGACCCCATGGAACCCGAACTGGCCAGGCGCATTGCAAGCCATCCGAAATACCAGGAGCTGAAAGCCAAGCGCACGCGCTTCGGCTGGTGGCTGACGCTGGCGATGATGGTCGTGTACTACGGCTTCATCCTGCTGGTGGCGTTCAAGAAGGAATTCCTGTCGCAGCGGCTCGGCGACGGCGTCATGACGGTCGGCATCCCGGTCGGCTTCGGCGTCATCGTGTTCACGATCGTGATCACCGCGATCTACGTGAAGCGCGCGAACAGCGAGTTCGACGACCTGACCGCCGATGTCGCGAAGGCGGTGCTGAAATGAGCCGCCCCATCGGCCCACTGGGCGAAAACTCGCGCCGCGTGCTGACGCTGGCCG
>JANMAW010000632.1:0-1634 GCA_031360005.1 Rhizobacter sp. | reverse complement strand
CGATGTGCATCGGTGGCGGCATGGGCGCGGCGGGCGTGTTCGAAGTGCTTTGACCGAAGCGGTCATGGCCGAGCCCGTCACGGTGAGCGCCGCCGTCTTCCTGGCGATGGGCCGCGAGACGCTGGCGAAGCAGCCGTTCAGTGTGCTGCTCGGCGCGGAGCTGATCGCGCTCGAACCCGGCCGCTGCGAACTGGCGGTGACGCTCACCGAGCAGCTCAAGCAGCACATGGGTTTCGCGCACGGCGGCGTGATCAGCTACCTGGCCGACAACGCGCTGACCTATGCCGGCGGCACCGCGATGCGCGTGCCGGTCGTGACCAGCGAGTACAAGATCAACTACGTGCGGCCGGGCATCGGCGAGCGGCTGGTGGCACGTGCGCGGGCCGTTCACGTCGGCAAGTCGCAGGCGGTGTGCCAGTGCGAAGTGTTCGCGCTGACCGGGACCGAAGAGAAGCTCTGTGCGATCGCACAGGGCACGATTGCCAGGCTGCCCGACAAGAGCGAGACGACATGAGCTACCGACCGACCCTCGATTTCCTGCTGAACGACTGGCTCGCCGTGGATTCACTGCAGACACGGCCACGGTTTGCCGACCACTCGCGCGAGACCTTCGACTCGGTACTCGACACCTGCGAACGCCTGGCGCGCGAGAAGTTCGCGCCCTTCAACCGCGAGGCCGACACCGAGGAGCCGCATTTCGACGGCGACCGTGTGCACCTGCCACAGGCCAGCCACGATGCGGCGGCGGCTTATGCCGAGACCGGCATGCTCGCTGCGGCGCAGGACTACGAGATCGGCGGCATGCAGTTGCCCTGTGTCGTGCAGATGGCCGCCAACGGCTTCTTCGCGCTCGCCGGCGGCAACGTTGCTGGCGGCGGCATGCTCACCAGCGGCAACGCCAACCTGCTGATGGTGCACGGCACGCCGCTGCAGCAGACGGTGTTCGCGAAACAGGAGTTCGCCGGCCGCTTCGCCGGCACGATGTGCCTGAGCGAGCCGCAGGCCGGCTCCAGCCTGTCCGACGTGACCACGCGCGCCACGCCCGATGGTGCCGGCTTCGAGGCCGATCCGCTGGGCGCGCGTTACCGCCTGCGCGGCAACAAGATGTGGATCAGCAACGGCGAGCATGAGCTGACCGAGAACATCATCCACCTGGTGCTGGCGAAGATCCCCGGGCCCGACGGCAAGTTGCTCCCGGGCACCAAGGGCATTTCGCTCTTCATCGTGCCGAAGAAGCTGGTCGGCACCGACGGCGAGCTGACCGGCGAGCGCAACGACGTGGCACTGGCCGGCCTGAACCACAAGCTTGGCAACCGCGGCATCCCGAACACGCTGCTGAACTTCGGCGAGGGCAAGTTCCCGGTGCGCGGCGGGGCGGGGGCCATCGGCTATCTGGTCGGCAAGCCGCACGAAGGCCTGCGCTGCATGTTCCACATGATGAACGAGGCACGCATCGCGGTCGGCATGGGCGCGACGATGCTGGGCTACGCGGGTTACGAAGCGTCGCTCGAGTATGCGAAGAACCGGCCGCAGGGCCGGCCGACGGGTGTGGGCGGCAAGGACGCCAGCAAGCCGCAGATCCCCATCATCCAGCACGCCGACATCAAGCGCATGCTGCTGGCGCAGAAGAGTTA
>JANMAW010000531.1:0-2204 GCA_031360005.1 Rhizobacter sp. | reverse complement strand
GCAGCGCGGCACAGTCGGCGCTCGTCGCCACCCAGTGCGGGTCGGGCAGGGTCTCGGCAGGAAGCGCGGTGAAGAAGGATTCGCCAAGTCCGCGAAACCGGTTCGGCCAGCGCGTCGGAGGCGACGCCGGAGCCGCCGCGTCGATGGCGAGATCGATGGCATTCATGGCAGCGAGTTTAGCCAGCCGCGCGGGCATTCACCGGCGCGGGGGCAAGACGGGTCGGCGTGCGGCCAGCGGGTGCATCGTCTGGCGCCTTGTCCCGGCGGCGACAGGCCTTCGGGGTAGTCCCTGTAACCCCACGCACACCACTTCCGTTACCGTTGCGAACGGTCATGTGTCCCAGGAGATCACCCATGAAGTCTGCAAGCAGTTCGCCGGCCCGGCGCGTATTCAGCGTCACGATCGGCGCCGTATTGGCTGTCTGCGCGGGTGCCGTACTGGCGCAGGCCAAGCCGCTCGCCGGGCAAACCGTCAAGATGATGTGGATCGACCCGCTGTCGGGCCTGATGGGGCCGGTGGGCGGCAACCAGCTGAAGAGCTGGCAGTTCTTCAACGAAAAGTTCAACGCGACCAACCCGGCCGGCGTGAAGTTCGAAGTGATCGGCGTCGACAACAAGCTGAGCCCGACCGAAAGCCTGAACGCGCTGAAGTCGGCGATCGACCAGGGCGTGCGCTACGTGATCCAGGGCAACGGCTCGTCGGTGGCGATGGCACTCATCGATGCGATCAACAAGCACAACGAGCGCAACCCCGGCAAGGAGATCGTCTACCTGAACGAGGCCGCGGTCGACCCCGACCTGACCAACAGCAAGTGCAGTTTCTGGCACTTCCGTTTCGATGGCGACACCTCGATGAAGATGGAGGCGATGACCACCTTCATGAAGGACCAGCCCGACATCAAGAAGGTCTACCTGTTCAACCAGAACTACTCGCATGGCCAGCAGGTCGCGAAGTTCGCGAAGGAAAACCTGACGCGCAAGCGCCCCGATATCCAGATCGTCGGGGAAGAGCTTCATCCGCTGGCGCAGGTGCGCGACTTCGCGCCCTACATCGCGAAGATCAAGGCCTCGGGCGCCGACACGGTGATCACCGGCAACTGGGGCTCCGACCTCGCATTGCTCGTCAAGGCGGCAACCGAAGGCGGCTACAACGGCAAGTTCTTCACCTATTACACCGGCGTCACCGGTACCCCTGCGGCGCTCGGCAACAACGGCGCCGGCAAGGTCTACCAGGTCGCCTACGCGCACTACAACATGGGTGGCCAGATGGACGCCTGGATGAAGGAATTCAACACGAAGTTCAACGACGATTTCTACACCGGCTCGATCATCCGCATTTACGAGGTGCTGGGCGCCGCGATGGCCAAGGCCAAGTCGACGGATCCGGTCAAGGTGGCGTTCGCGATGGAAGGCATGAAGCTCAAGAGCGCGTTCGGCGGCGAAGTCGAAATGCGCAAGAGCGACCACCAGTTGCAGCAAAGCCTGTACATGTCGGTCTGGCAGAAGGCTGATGCGAAGAGCCCGTACAAGCCCGAGAAGACCGAGATGACGCTGGCGCAAGTGGCCGAGTACGCGCCCTACGTGTCGAGCACGCCGACGAGCTGCCAGATGACGCGCCCGTCGGGCGGCTGAGCCCTGCGATCGCCGCCAAGGGCCCGACCGGGATTGACCCCCCCGTCGGGCCCTGTTCATCGGGGCCATTCGCGGCCCCTCGCCGAGTTGCCTCTACCTACGCTGCGTCCTTTCGACCGCCCCACGATGGAGTTCTTCTCGATATCGATGCTCAACGGCCTGAGCTACGGGCTGTTGCTGTTCATGCTGAGCTCGGGGCTGACCCTGATCTTCAGCATGATGGGCGTCTTGAACTTCGCGCATGCGAGCTTCTACATGGTCGGTGCGTATGTGGCGTATTCGATCGCCCGCGTGGTCGGTTTCTGGCCCGGGCTGTTGCTGGCGCCGCTCGTGGTCGCTGCGCTGGGCGCGGCGTTCGAGAAGTTCTGCTTGCGCCGGGTCCACAAGTACGGCCATGTGCCCGAATTGCTGATCACCTTCGGCCTGTCGTATGTGATGCTCGAGCTGGTGCAGTTGATCTGGGGCCGCACGGCGGTCGATTTCCAGCCGCCGGAAGCGCTTCGCGGGCCTGCATTCACGCTGGTGACGTCGTCGATCGACGGCATGCGTCTGCTTTGGGGCGCGGCGCCCCC
>JANMAW010000538.1:0-2582 GCA_031360005.1 Rhizobacter sp. | reverse complement strand
GGTGCTGCTGCACCAAGCGTGCGATCTCGTCGCGCCGCGCGGACACGGGCAGCGACTCGGGGAACGTGATCGGGGGCAGCGGGTTGCCCGCGCGCGGGGGCAGGGCCGCGAGCGGCGAATGACTGGGAGGCGACATGAAGGACGTGATTATCCCGGCGGGCGGCGGGGCAGACGCGCGAGTCGGTTCGTCGCCGGGTTGATGCCGGGGTTCCCCTACTTGTGCGCACTCATGCAAAGCTCACAGTGAGGTCGGACCCGCCATGGCGGGCGCGACACACCAGTGCCTCGGACGCTTCACAGTTCACACCCATCGGGAGTTGCAATGTCCAAGAAGCCCGTCATTCCACCCGCTACCGCCCCGCGCCGTCGCTTCCTCAGGAACGCTGCTGTCGCCGCAGGAACGACCGGGGCGCTCGCCGCGCCGCTGATATCGCGCGCGCAAACGACGAGCCTTCGGTTCCAGAGCACCTGGCCAGCGAAGGACATCTTCCACGAGTACGCGCTCGACTTCGCGAAGAGGGTCAACGACATGACCGGCGGCGAACTGAAGATCGAAGTGCTGCCAGCCGGCGCGGTGGTGCCGGCCTTCGGCCTGCTCGACGCGGTGTCGAAAGGCACGCTCGACGGCGGGCACGGCGTGCTGGTCTACCACTACGGCAAGCAGACGGCCCTGGCGCTGTGGGGCTCCGGCCCTGGCTTCGGCATGGACGCCAACATGCTGCTCGCCTGGCACAAATATGGTGGCGGCAAGGAACTGCTCGCCAAGCTGTATGCCTCGATTGGCGCCAACGTCGTGTCCTTCCCCTACGGCCCGATGCCGACGCAGCCCCTCGGCTGGTTCAAGAAGCCGATCACCAAGGCGGAGGACTTCAAGGGCCTCAAGTACCGCACCGTCGGCATCTCGATCGACCTGTTCACCGGCATGGGGGCGGCCGTCAACGCGCTACCCGGCGGTGAGATCGTGTCGGCAATGGACCGCGGCCTGCTCGATGCGGCCGAGTTCAACAACGCGAGTTCCGATCGCCTGCTCGGCTTCGCCGATGTGTCCAAGGTGTGCATGCTCCAGAGCTACCACCAGAACGCCGAGCAGTTCGAGATCACTTTCAACAAGACCAAGTACGACGCCCTGCCGGAGAAGATGCGCGCGATCATCGCCATCGCTGTCGAAGCCTCCTCGGCAGACATGTCGTGGAAGGCGTTGGATCGCTACTCGCAGGACTACGTGGAGTTGCAGTCCAAGGACAAGGTGCGCTTCTACAAGACGCCGACGTCGATTCTGCAAAAGCAGCTCGAGATCTACGACCAGGTCGCCGAGAAGAAGGCCGCGGAAAACCCGCTGTTCAGGGAAATCATCGATTCCCAGAAGAAGTTTGCCGAGCGCGTATTGCGCTGGGAGCAGGACACCGTGGTCAACCGGACGATGGCCTACACCCATTACTTCGGCGCCAAGAAGGCACCGGAAAAGAAGGGCTGACGTCGATTCGAGTGGGGCTGGGCACCATCCGGGTTTGTTGACCTTGGATGGTGCCCTTTTCGTTGCCGGAAGTTTGTTCTTCCCGGGGGGCGCGAGCCATGACAGTTCAGCGATTCCTCAACGCGATCGACCGCATCAGCACCTGGACCGGCAAGGCCGCGGCGTGGCTGATCCTGGTGCTGATGCTCGTGGTCTGCGCCGAAGTCTTCAAGCGCTACATCCTCAACGCGCCCACCGCGTGGATCTTCGATTTCGACAACATGCTCTACGGCACGCTGTTCATGCTGTGCGGCGCCTACACGCTGGCGCAGAACGGCCACGTGCGCGGTGACTTTCTGTACAGCGGCATGCGGCCGCGCACCCAGGCCGCGCTCGACATCGCGTTGTACGTGCTGTTCTTCATGCCGGGGATTCTGGCGTTGATGTACGCCGGCTACGAGTACGCGGGGGACTCGTGGCGCATCGGCGAGCACTCCAACGTGACCGCCGAAGGTCCGCCCGTCTACCACTTCAAGTCGGTGATTCCGCTCGCCGGCGCGCTGGTGATGCTGCAGGGCGTGGCCGAAATGGTGCGCTGCATCGTCTGCCTGAAGACGGGCAAGTGGCCCGAGCGCCTGAAGGACGCCGAAGAGATGGACGTGGTCGGGCAGCAGTTGGCCAACAGCGAATACGTCGACGCCGAGTCACGCGAGCTTGCGATCGCGCGCGCCCATGCGATCGACGAAGAGGCCCGCCAGCGCGGCATGGGCGATCAAGGCATGACATGAGCGATCCGGCACTCGGGCTCTTGATGCTCGGCCTTATCGTGGTGGTGATCCTGATGGGGTTCCCCACCGCGTTCACGCTGATGGGTCTGGGCATGTTCTTCGGCTTCATCGCCTTCTACGATCCGGCGCAGGCGTGGCCACAGAACCGGGTGTTCGGACTGATGGTCCAGCGCACCTACGGGGCGATGACCAACGACGTGCTGATCTCCATACCCTTGTTCGTGCTGATGGGCTACGTGATGGAACGCGGCGCGCTGGTCGACAAGATGTTCTACAGCGTCCAGCTCGCGTTTCGGCGCGTACCGGCCTCGCTGGCGGTGGCCACTCTGATCGTCTGCACC
>JANMAW010000535.1:0-6515 GCA_031360005.1 Rhizobacter sp. | reverse complement strand
GTTCCAGTTGCTCGAGGCGGTCAACAAAGGGACCCTCGATGGCGGCCACGGTGTCGTCGCCTATCACTACGGCAAGAACAATGCACTCGCACTGTGGGGCTCCGGCCCGGCCTTCGGCATGGACCCGAACATGGTGCTGGCCTGGCACAACTACGGCGGCGGCAAGGCGATCCTCGACGAGATCTACAAGGCCATCAATATGGACGTGGTCTCGTACCTTTACGGTCCGATGCCGACCCAGCCGCTGGGCTGGTTCAAGAAGCCGATCGCCAAGGCCGATGACCTGAAGGGCCTGAAGTTCCGCACGGTCGGGCTGTCGGTGGACATCTTCACGGCGATGGGCGCGGCGGTGAATCCACTGCCCGGCGGCGAGATCGTTCCCGCCCTGGATCGCGGCCTGATCGACGCGGCTGAGTTCAATAACGCATCGAGCGACCGCACGCTGGGCTTCCCCGACGTGGCCAAGAACTGCATGCTGCAGAGCTTTCACCAGAGCGGCGAACAATTCGAGATCCTGTTCAACAAGAGCAAGTACAGCGCGCTGCCGACAGAGCTCAAGTCGATCATCGACTATGCGGTGCAGGCGGCGAGTGCCGATATGAGCTGGAAAGCGGTCGAGCGCAATTCGCAGGACTACATTGAGCTGAAGAAGGCCGGCGTCAAGTTCTACAAGACGCCCGATGCGATCCTGCGCACGCAGTTGGAGGTCTGGGACAAGATCGTCGCCGCCAAGAGCGCGGAGAACCCGCTGTTCAAGAAGGTGATCGATTCGCAAAAGGCCTTTGCCCAGCGCGCCGGCCAGTGGCAGAACGACTACATGGTCGACTTCACGATGGCCTTCAACCACTACTTTGGGAAGAAGTAGTCCCTGCGCCAGCCTTCCGGATGACTTCGGACGGCTGGTGCGAGCTCCCGCCTGCGGCCGTACCGATGAACACCCAACGTCTGCTTCACGCTGCCGACCGCTTCAGCACCTGGGCCGGCAAGACCTTCGCGTGGCTGATCGTCGTGCTGATGCTCGTGGTCTGCGCCGAGGTCTTCAAACGCTACGCGTTGAACGCGCCGACCGCCTGGATCTACGACGTCAACAACATGATGTACGGCACGCTGTTCATGATGGGCGGAGCCTACACGCTGGCGCACGACGGCCATGTGCGTGGCGACTTCTTCTACGGCAGCATGAAGCCGCGCACCCAGGCCTGGCTCGACCTGGTGCTGTACATCCTGTTTTTCCTGCCCGGCATCGGCGCCCTGACCTGGGCCGGCTGGACCTACTTCAACGAATCGCTGGCCATGCACGAACAGACCTTCAACGCCACGCCGTTGCCGCTGTATCCGTTCAAGTTCGTGATCCCGGTGGCCGGTGTCGTCGTGATGCTGCAAGGCATCGCCGAGATCGTTCGCTGCGTCGTCTGCATCCGCACCGGCGTGTGGACCCCGCGCCTGAAGGACGCCGAGGAGATGGACGTCGTGGAGCAGCAGCTCAAGAACAGCATTTATGTCGACGACGCGGCGCGTCTTGAAATCATCGAGAAAGCCAGGGACATCGACGAAGCGGCACACCAGCGCGGCGCCGGCGGGAGAGATCACACGTGAGCAATGCCGGCCTCGGCCTGATGATGCTGTGTTTGATCGTGTTCGTGATCATGCTGGGCTTTCCGACGGCGTTCACGCTGATGGGTCTGGGCATGGTGTTCGGATTCATCGCGTTCTACGACCCGGCAATGCCGTGGTTCGACAACCGCGTCTTCGACCTGATGGTGCAGCGCGCCTTCGGGGCGATGACGAACGAGACGCTGCTGTCGATTCCGCTGTTCGTGCTGATGGGCTACGTGATGGAGCGTGGTGCGCTCGTCGACAAGATGTTCCACAGCGTGCAGCTCGCGTTTCGCAGCGTGCCCGGTTCACTGGCTGTGGCGACGCTCGTGATCTGCACCTTCTGGGGTATCGCCAGTGGTCTGGTGGGCGCAGTGGTGGTGCTGATGGGCGTGATCGCGTTGCGGCCGATGCTCAACGCAGGCTACGACGTGCGGCTCGCGGCGGGCGTGATCACGGCCGGCGGCACGCTGGGTATCCTGATTCCGCCGTCGGTGATGATCATCGTTTATGCAGCGGTGGCCGGGCAGTCGGTGGTCAAGCTCTACGCGGCGGCGATGTTTCCCGGCTTCTTCCTCGCGCTGCTGTACCTGATCTACGTCGTCGGCTGGGCGATGATCAATCCGAAGGTGGCGCCGAGGTTGCCGATCGAGCAGCAACGGGCGCCGATCTCGCCCTGGGTCGCACACCTCTCGGCGAGTTATTCGCGCCGCATGTTGCCGGCGCTGTTGGGCGCGGTGGTGGCGCCTGCACGCGCGCTACGCGCCAGCGGAACGGGCGTGCGCATCACCTGGTGGCAGCTCATGCGAGCGCTTTTTCGCGCGCTGGTGCCGCTGTGGCTCGCGCTCGTGTTGCTCGGCACCGCATGGTGGTACGTGACGATTCATTCGCAAAAGGGCGAAGACGCGGCGCCAGCGAGCACGCAGCAAGCTCGAGGGCCCGCTGCGAAAGCGGCCGGCGGCGGCCTGCAGGAGCCTCCCGGCAGTGGCGACGCGGCTGGGTCGTCGGCGGGCGGTGGCCTGCAGGCGCCACCCGGCGCGGAGTCGGAGGCCCCGGCACCCGCCGCCCCGGAAGGGTTGCAACAGATGGGCGGCGGCCAGTCCGAAGCGCCGAAGCCGCAGGCCGTGCCCGAAACGTTCTACCTGGGTTTCGCGTTGACCGTGTTGGCCACGCTCGGGTTGCTCGTGTGGTACTACCTGAAGTTCAATGCCGAGCAGTACGAAATCCTGACGCTGCTGGTGTCGTCGGTGATGCCGCTTGCCACGCTGACGCTGATCGTGCTCGGCGTCATCCTGTTCGGTATCACCACCGCGACCGAATCGGCTGCGGTCGGTGCGGCCGGCGCCTTCCTGATGGCCTTCCACGCGCGTACGCTGAACTTCCAGCGCATCAAGGAGGCGGTGTTCCTGACCGCGAAAACGACCTCGATGGTGTGCTGGCTGTTCGTCGGATCGGCGCTGTTTTCGGCCGTTTTCGCGCTGCTCGGCGGGCAGCGCCTGGTCGAGCAGTGGGTGCTGGCGATGGATCTGACGCCGCTGCAGTTCCTGCTGCTGTCGCAGGCCATCATCTTCGTGCTTGGCTGGCCGCTCGAGTGGACCGAGATCATCGTGATCTTCGTGCCGATCTTCCTGCCGCTGCTGGCGCACTTCCAGATCGACCCGATGCTGTGGGGGGTGCTGGTCTTCGTGAACCTGCAGGCGGCGTTCCTGTCGCCGCCGGTGGCGATGTCGGCCTTCTACCTCAAGGGGGTAGCGCCGAAGCATGTCACGATCAACCAGATCTTCGCCGGCATGATGCCGTACATGCTGATCGTGATCGTGTGCATGGTGTTCATGTACATCTGGCCCGGCCTGACACTGTGGCTGCCGAAGTACCTCTACGGTGGCTGAGCCGTCATGCAAGAGGGCCTGCGCCCTCTTGCATGACTGTCGAAGGACTTCGCGCTTGCTGGCGCGACGGCTGGATTGCGTTGGACGAACCCCCACCTTATAGCGACGTCCACCCGTTCGTCAGCGCGATCTTCAGCAAATCGCTCGCCGAGTCGACGCCGAGCTTGCGACGCAGGCTCAGCCGATGCGCCTCGACCGTGCGCACGCTGATGTCGAGCTGCTTCGCGACGAGCTTGTTGCTGCGGCCGTGCGCAAGCAGCAACAGGACTTCGTGCTCGCGCGCGGTGAGTTGGGGCGCCGCCGCGCCGCCTTGCATCACCAGCCCGGACACCTGGGCACTGAAGTAGTTGCCGCCTGCGCAGACGACACCGATCGCCGCGATGATCTCCTCGGTCGGCGACTCCTTCAGCACGTAGCCGCGGGCACCGGCACGGATCGCGCTGAGGACGTACTCTCGGTTGTCGTACATGCTGAGCATCAGCACACGGACCTGCGGGTGGCGCTCGCGCAGCGCGGTCGCCAGCTCGATGCCGTTCATGCCGCGCATGCCCACATCGACCAGCATCAGATCCGGCGCGTCGGCGGCGGCGAGTCGCAGCGCCTCGGCGCCGCTCGCGGCCTCGCCGATGACCTGCAGCCCCGGCACCACCGACAGGCGCGCGCGCAAGCCGTCGCGCACCAGCGAGTGATCGTCGACGATGACGAGGCGGACGGTGGGTGCCTGCACGTTCACGGGCTGCATCAGGCCATGCCGGTCAGCGGAAAGCTGGCAGTGAGCGACGTGTGCCCGGGATGCGAGACCACCTGGAACGTGCCGCCGTTGCGCTCGACGCGCTCGCGCATGTTCGTCAGGCCGATGCCGCGATCCTTGCTGAGTTCGACGTTCTTCACGTCGAAGCCGCAGCCGTCGTCGGTGATGCGCAGCTCGAGCTTGTCGCCCGAGTCATCGAGACGGATGTCGATGTGGCTGGCCCGCGCGTGCCGCTCGGCATTGCGCAGTGCCTCCTGCGCGACGCGGAACAGGCTCACCGCATGCAGCTCGGGCAGCCGCTCCTCATGCACGCGTGGCGACACGCGCACCGTCAACCCGCTGCGTTGCGCAAGCTCGCTGCCGATGTGCTCCAGCGCGGCCGGCAGGCCAAGATCGTCGAGCAGCGCCGGCCGCTGGTCGTGCGAGATGCGGCGGACTTCGCCGATGGCCCTGGACAGTGCGGCGATCTCGCTGTCGATGGCGGTGACCGGCGCCCCGCCCGGGTGCGCGAGCCGGTGGCCGACGAGCTCGAACTGGTACTTGATCGACACCAGCAGCTGGCAGATGTGGTCGTGCAGCTCGCGCGAGACGCGGGCGCGCTCCTCTTCCTGCGAGCTGACGACGCGATGCGCCAGCGCCTTGAGCTTGCGGTCGGCCTGGCGCTGCTCGCTGATGTTCAGCGCCAGCCCGCCCGCGAAGACAGCGAGCGCGGCGACGACGGCCACCGTTGCCAGACCGGCCAGCGTCTGGCGCACGCTGGCAAGCAGGTTGCCGCGCAGCCGTGCGGCGGCCGCGTCGACATCGTCGAGGTAGATGCCGGTGCCCAGCATCCAGCCCCAGCGCGGCAGTTCGACCGCGTAGCCGAGCTTGCGCTCGATCCTGCCGGTCGATGGCTTGGGCCACAGGTAGCGCTGAAAACCGCCGCCTTCACGGGCACGGGCAGTCAGTTCCCGGATCACGTAGGTGCCGTCGGCGTCGCGCATGTTCCACAGGTTCTGGCCGACCAGGTCCGGCATGCGCGGGTGCACGAGACTCAGCCCTTCCTTGTCGTAGACGAAGAAGTAGCCGTCGTCGCCGAAATTCATGCTGGACAGGATCGCCTTTGCCTGCTCCTTGGCGCCCTGGTCGTCGCGACCTGCGCCATACAGGTTCTGGATCGATGTCAGCGCCAGCGCGATGTAGCTGCGCAACTCGTCGCGCTTGGTGCTGAGCAACACGTCTTCGAGCACCTGTGCCTGCTCGCGCTCCAGCCGCCGCGTCTCGACCACCAGCAGGCCGCCGATGACCGCGATCGCCAGCAGCAACGGCGCGACTGCGAGCGAAAGGATCTTGGCCTTCAGTTTCATCGCGGCAATTGTGATCCGTGTCGGGCCGCGTCTGGCAAGGCCAGTCCTCGCTCGCGTGCTGGGGTTCGGCGGAAACTCGGCAAGCCTCGTTTTCCCTTATGCACTTCTACGCAGCCGATCCACGCACTGATGCGCATGCGCGAACGCGGCGCGGCGCGGATAATCACAGCGCATTGCAACTCGGCCCCGCCCGGGTTCGCACAGCTTGAATCACATCCACAGCAGGAGACACACGATGTTCCGTTTCACGAAGATTGCCACCGCCGCCACGCTCGCCGGCCTGACCTCGCTGACGATGGCCGCCGACCCGATCAAGATCGGTGTCGCGGGCCCGTTCACCGGGGGCTCGTCGTCGATGGGCGTGAGCATGCGCGATGGCGTGCGCCTGGCCACCGATGAAATCAACAAGTCCGGTGGCGTGCTCGGCCGCCAGCTCCTGCTGGTCGAGCGTGATGACGAAGCGAAGAACGAACGCGGCGTGCAGATCGCCCAGGAACTGATCAACAAGGAAAAGGTCACCGCCACCGTCGGCTACATCAACACCGGCGTGGCGCTGGCCGCGCAGCGCTTCTTCCAGGAAGCCAAGATCCCGGTGATGAACAACGTCGCGACCGGCTCGGTCATCACGCACCAGTTCGACAAGGAACCCGAAAACTACGTCTTCCGAAATTCGGCGCACGACAGCATCCAGGCGCCGATGGTGGTCGAGGAGGCAATCACCCGGCGCGGCTTCAAGAAGGTCGCGATCCTGGCCGACTCGACCAACTACGGCCAGCTCGGCCGCGAAGACTTGGAGAAAGCGTTGAAGGGCAAGGGCATCACGCCGGTCGCCGTGGAGAAGTTCAACATCAAGGATGTGGACATGACCGCGCAGTTGCTGAAGGCCAAGGAGGCCGGCGCCGAAGCGATCCTGACCTACGCGATCGGCCCCGA